>JANOYK010000150.1:0-6761 GCA_031428855.1 Burkholderiales bacterium
GCCGGTGTGCCGTTGAAAGCGCATGTGGCCGGTATTGCGATGGGCCTGATTAAAGAGGGCAACAAGTTTGCCGTCCTCACCGACATCCTCGGCGACGAAGATCACCTGGGCGACATGGACTTCAAAGTGGCCGGTTCCGAAACCGGTATCACCGCGCTGCAAATGGACATCAAGATCCAGGGCATCACCAAAGAAATCATGAAGGTGGCCTTGGAGCAGGCGCAGGAAGCGCGTCTGCATATCCTCGCCCAGATGAAACAGTCGATGGGCGTGTCGCGCACCGGCTTGTCCGACTTTGCCCCACGCATGATTACGATGAAGATCAATCCGGAAAAAATCCGCGACGTGATCGGCAAGGGCGGCGCCGTGATTCGCGCTCTGACCGAAGAAACCGGTGCCACCATCGACATCAAAGACGATGGCTCCGTCACCATCGCCAGCGTCTCGGCCGAAGCTGGCCGCGCGGCGCAACTGCGCATCGAGCAAATCACTGCCGACGTCGAAGTGGGCAAAACCTCCGAAGGCCCGGTCACCCGCCTGCTCGATTTCGGTGCTCTGGTGCAGGTGCTGCCGGGCCGTGAAGGCCTGCTGCATATCTCGCAGATCGCCAACGAGCGCGTCAACGCGGTGGCCGATTACCTCAAAGAAGGCCAGGTCGTGCGCGTCAAAGTGCTCGAAATGGACGACAAGGGCCGCAAGCGTTTGTCGATGAAAGCGCTGCTCAACGAATCCGCCAAGGCAGCGGACGCCCCGGCCCAGGCCGCGCCTGCGGCGTAAGCCAAACTTTCGCGTGTGCCGGGGCAGGTTGTGATTGCCCCGGAGGCGCGAAAACGATACAATGTGTCTTCTCGGGGTGTAGCGTAGCCTGGTAGCGCGCCTGGTTTGGGACCAGGATGTCGGGAGTTCGAATCTCTCCACCCCGACCATTTTCGTGAGTTGCAGGTTTACGCAGTGTGCAGCTTGGGTGTGGTCTCCGCAGTGTGTTTTTGTCAGCATGTTGTTGTATTGGTTGGTTTGTTGCCCGGCAGTTTGCTGCCCGTAGCTCAGGTGGATAGAGCATCGGCCTTCTAAGCCGAGGGTCACAGGTTCGACTCCTGTCGGGCAGGCCACAGTGTGTGCAGTGGTGTTTTTCGGTGGTGGCTGTAGCTCAGCGGTAGAGTCCTGGATTGTGATTCCAGTTGTCGTGGGTTCGAACCCCATCAGCCACCCCAATTTATCCGCAGTTTTCCGCAGTTTTTTATACTCACGCCAGTGTCAACGCGCTGGCGTCGTTTTTTCTGATGACACAACAACGCCGCAAGCTGGTCGCGGGCAACTGGAAGATGAACGGCAGCCTCGCAGTCAACCGCGAGTTGATTGCCGCTTTGCTGCCGGGATTGGATGGCGTTGCCGGGGCCGATGTGGCGGTCTGTGCGCCGTTCGTGTACTTGTCCCAGTTGCAGCCCTTGCTGGCCGCCACCCGCGTGGCACTCGGCGCGCAAACCGTGAGCGAATACGGGAGCGGTGCCTATACCGGCGAAGTGTCGGGTGTGATGCTCAAGGAAATGGGCTGTGCGCAGGTTATCGTCGGCCATTCAGAGCGGCGCGCTTTATTTGGCGAGACCAGCCTTCAGGCTGCGGCCAAATTCGCCGCAGCGTTAAAAGCCGGGTTGCAGCCGATTCTGTGTGTCGGCGAAACCCTGGCCGAGCGTGAAGCGGGTGCCACTGAAGCGGTGGTGGGCGCGCAACTGGACGCGGTGCTCGATCAGCTTGGCGCGGCAGCGCTGGGGCAGGGTGTGGTGGCGTATGAGCCGGTGTGGGCGATTGGCACTGGCAAGACTGCCAGTCCGGAGCAGGCGCAGGCGGTGCATGGGTTCATCCGCGCGCGCATTGCCAGGCGTGATGCGGCGGTGGCCTTGGGTGTGAAGATTTTGTATGGCGGCAGCGTCAAGGCTGCCAACGCCAAGACCTTGTTTGCCTGCGCTGATATCGATGGCGGGCTGGTGGGCGGGGCGTCGCTGCAGGCGCAGGAATTTGTGGCAATTTGCCAAGCGGCAGGTTGATTCAGCTCCAAGTGGATTTATAAGGAAAGCGCAATGGATATTTTGTGGAACGTCATGATTACGGTGCATGTGATCGCCGCCGTGGTGATTATCGGATTGGTGCTGATCCAGCACGGCAAGGGTGCGGACATGGGTGCGGCGTTTGGCGGCGGCTCATCGGGCAGTTTGTTTGGCGCGACCGGCAGCGCCAACTTTCTCTCGCGCGCGACGGCGATTCTTGCAGCAGTATTTTTTCTGACCAGCCTCGGCATGGCCTATGTTGCGACTCACAAGCCGCGCAGCACCGCTGGCGGTGTGATGGATGGCGTGGCCCCGAAGCCGGCCGCACCCGCCGCGCCTGTAGTGCCGTCGCCTGCAGCGATTCCGGGACAAGAGCCTGGAAAAGCCGCAGGAGCCGCAGCGCAACCGGCGGCCCCAGCAGATGCAGCGCCTGCTGACGCTCCGAAAGATGGTTCCAAAGCTAACCAAATACCGAAGTAACAAGTTATAATTTCGCTCTGAAATCCGCGAGCCGTCGTGGTGGAATTGGTAGACACGCTGTCTTGAGGGGGCAGTGCCGAAAGGCGTGTGAGTTCGAGTCTCACCGACGGCACCAAAAAATCAGGGCTCCGGTTTGTGGATTCACAAACGGAGTCACTCAAAGCCACATCAGGGCTTCATGAATCTCGAATCCTATTTTCCGATCCTGATGTTCATTTTTGTCGGGATTACCATCGGCGTCGCGCCGATGGTATTGGGTTCCCTCCTCGGGCCGAACCGTCCGGATAGCGAGAAACTCTCGCCTTACGAGTGCGGCTTTGAAGCCTTTGAGGATGCGCGCATGAAGTTTGATGTGCGCTACTACCTGATTGCGATTCTGTTCATTCTGTTCGATCTGGAAACGGCGCTGCTGTTCCCGTGGGCGTCCGTTGCGCGCGAACTCGGGCCGGCTGTGTTTGTGTCGATCACGATTTTCATCCTTGAGCTGGTGTTAGGTCTGGTCTACCTCTGGAAAAAAGGGGCGCTCGAATGGGAGTAACGCGATGAGCATTGAGGGCGTTCTCAACGAAGGCTTCGTCACCACCACGGCCGACAAGCTGATTAACTGGACCCGCACCGGTTCGCTCTGGCCGATGACGTTTGGCCTCGCCTGCTGCGCCGTCGAGATGATGCATGCGGGCGCATCGCGCTATGACCTGGACCGCTTCGGCGTAGTGTTCCGCCCCAGCCCGCGCCAGGCCGATGTGATGATTGTGGCCGGCACACTGTGCAACAAAATGGCTCCGGCCCTGCGCAAGGTGTACGACCAGATGTCGGAGCCGCGCTGGGTGATCTCGATGGGGTCGTGTGCCAATGGCGGCGGCTATTACCACTATTCCTATTCAGTGGTGCGCGGCTGTGACCGCATCGTGCCGGTGGATGTGTACGTTCCGGGTTGTCCGCCGACGGCAGAGGCATTGCTCTACGGCATTTTGCAATTGCAAAACAAAATCAAACGTACCAACACCATCGCACGCTGATCGCGTTCTGATTGCCCGCTTCCAGCCAGCCCATGACCAAGCTCGATACCCTTCAGGCCAATTTGCAGACCGCATTGGGCGGTAACATCAAGTCCCTGACGGTGGCGCTCGGTGAAGTCACCGTGGTGATCGACGCAGCCAATTATCTCGACGCCTGCCTCGTTCTGCGCGATGACTCCAGTCTCCAGTTTGAGGAATGCCTTGACCTGGCCGGCCTGGACTACTCAACCTACGGTGAAGGCGCGTGGGACGGCGCGCGTTATGCGGCGGTCACGCATCTCTTGTCGATCAAACACAATTGGCGCTTGCGCGTCCGGGTGTTTTGTCCGGACGATGATTTTCCGGCGATCGCTTCGATTACGCCGGTGTGGAACTCGGCGGGCTGGTACGAGCGTGAGGCGTTTGATCTGCTCGGCATCGTGTTTGACGGCCATACCGACCTGCGCCGCATCCTGACCGACTATGGCTTCATCGGTCATCCGTTCCGCAAAGACTTCCCGGTGTCGGGCCATGTCGAAATGCGCTATGACCCCGAGAAAAAACGCGTGGTCTATCAACCGGTATCGATTGAGCCGCGTGAAGTCACGCCGCGCGTGATCCGCGAAGAAAATTACGGCTGGATGAAGAAATAGCATGGCCGAGATCAAAAACTACACCCTCAACTTCGGCCCGCAACACCCGGCCGCGCACGGTGTGCTGCGTCTAGTGCTGGAGCTTGATGGCGAAGTGGTGCAGCGTGCCGACCCGCACATCGGGCTGTTGCACCGCGCGACTGAAAAGCTGGCCGAGACCAAGACCTTTATCCAGTCCGTGCCCTACATGGACCGCCTCGACTACGTGTCGATGATGGTGAATGAACACGCCTACGTGATGGCGATTGAGAAGCTGATTGGCGTCGATGTGCCGCTGCGCGCGCAATACATCCGCGTGCTGTTCGACGAGATCACGCGCGTGCTCAATCATCTGCTCTGGCTCGGTGCGCATGCGCTCGATGTCGGCGCGATGACGGTGTTTCTCTACGCCTTCCGCGAGCGTGAAGACCTGATGGACTGCTATGAGGCGGTGTCCGGCGCGCGTCTGCACGCGGCCTACTACCGTCCCGGCGGCGTGTATCGTGATCTGCCCGATGTGATGCCGCAATACCAGGCCTCGAAGCTGCGCAACGCCAAAGCGATGAAAGAGTTGAACGCGAACCGTCAGGGTTCGCTGCTCGATTTCATCGACGACTTTGTGAAGCGCTTTCCGAAATATATCGATGAGTATGAGACGCTGCTCACTGACAACCGCATCTGGAAACAGCGTCTGGTCGATGTCGGCATTGTGACGCCTGAGCGGGCATTGCAGATGGGTTTCAGCGGCCCGATGATTCGCGGCTCCGGCATCGCCTGGGACTTGCGCAAAAAGCAGCCGTATGAAGTGTATGACCTGCTCGACTTCGATATTCCGGTGGGCACCAATGGCGACTGCTACGACCGCTATCTGGTGCGGGTACAGGAAATGCGCGAATCGAACAAACTCATCAAGCAATGCGTGGACTGGCTGCGCGTCAACCCCGGGCCGGTGATGAGTGACAACCACAAGGTCGCGCCGCCATCACGGCTGGCGATGAAGACCAGCATGGAAGAATTGATTCATCACTTCAAACTCTTTACCGAGGGCATTCACGTGCCGCCGGGTGAGGCCTATGCTGCGGTGGAACATCCCAAGGGCGAGTTCGGCATTTACCTGGTGTCCGATGGTGCCAACAAACCCTATCGCCTGAAAATTCGCGCCCCCGGTTTTGCCCACCTGCAGGCGCTCGATGAAATGTCGCGCGGCCATATGATTGCCGATGTGGTCACCATCATTGGCACGCAAGACATTGTGTTTGGTGAGATTGACCGATGAACAGCGCAGCCCACACCTCCCCGAACGGCGCGGCCGGCGTGTTGAGCGCGGCATCGCTCAAGCGCATCGACCGCGAGGTTGCCAAGTATCCGGCTGACCAAAAGCAGTCTGCGGTGATGGCGGCACTGGCCATTGCCCAGGACGAAAAAACCTGGCTCGCGCCCGAGACCATGCAGGCGGTGGCGGACTACCTCGGCATGCCCGCCGTGGCGGTACAGGAGGTCGCAACCTTCTACAACATGTATCACACCAAGCCGCTCGGAAAATTCAAGATCAGCGTCTGTACCAATCTGCCCTGCGCCTTGTCCGGCGGTGAACGTGCCGCCGCACACTTGAAGCAAAAGCTCGGGGTCGGCTACAAAGAGACCACCGCTGATGGCCGCTTCACGATTGTGGAGAGTGAATGCATGGGTGCCTGTGGAGATGCGCCCGTTGTCATCGTCAACAACAAACGCATGTGCAGCTTCATGTCGCATGACAAACTCGATGCGCTGATTGAGGAGTTGAAATGACCTGTCTGCACGACCGTCATATCAATCCGCTGATCGTCGCTGGCCTCGACGGCAAGAACTGGCGTCTGGCCGATTACGAGAAGCGTGCTGGTTACGCGGCGCTCAAGAAAATTCTTCAAACCGGCATCACGCCGCAGGATGTGATCGCTGAAGTCAAGAAGTCTTCCCTGCGCGGGCGCGGCGGCGCGGGTTTTCCGACTGGCCTGAAGTGGAGTTTCATGCCGCGCGGTTTTCCCGGCGACAAGTATGTCGTGTGCAATTCGGACGAAGGCGAACCGGGCACCTTCAAAGACCGCGACATCATCCGCTACAACCCGCACATTCTGATCGAAGGCATGATTATCGCGGGCTACGCGATGGGTGTTCCGGTCGGCTACAACTACATTCACGGCGAGATTTGGGCTGACTACGAGCGCTTTGAAGAGGCACTCGATGAGGCGCGCGCGGCCGGGTATCTGGGCAACAAGATTCTCGGCACCGATTTCAATTTTGAGTTGCACGCGCATCACGGTTTCGGCGCTTATATCTGCGGCGAAGAAACCGCGCTGCTCGAATCGCTCGAAGGCAAAAAAGGCCAGCCGCGTTTCAAGCCGCCATTCCCGGCCAGTTACGGTCTGTACGGCAAGCCGACCACGATCAACAACACCGAAACCTTCGCCGCAGTGCCGTGGATCATCCGCAATGGCGGCGACAAGTTTCTGGAGATGGGCAAGCCCAATAACGGCGGCACCAAATTGTTCTCGGTGTCGGGCGATGTGGAGAAGCCCGGCAACTACGAAATTCCGCTGGGTACCCCCTTCGCCAGATTGCTCGAACTGGCC
>JANOYK010000151.1:0-4931 GCA_031428855.1 Burkholderiales bacterium
GCCTCCATCTGCGCATTTTCAAATGCAAAATGGGCATCGCAATGGGTTTGCAAGTGGTCGAGCGCGGCTAGTACCGCATCACCCTGGGCGGTGCTAACGGCGTTGAGCGCGTCGATGAAATCGGCGTGGTGGCGGTCAATCGCGGCGTTGCCGGTGGTGAGGGCGGGGGTCAGGGTGAGCATGGGTGCGGGCCGCTGAGAACAAAAAGTCTGATGGGCAGTCATAGGGTTGAAGGCGGCATTTTAAGACTTTGCACACAGGGCTTTGCGCCACTAGGTCTGCCGCGATCGGATTTCTCCGGCGTGCTTGCTCCGTTGGACTTGCTCCTTCGAGCTTCCACCATGGAATTTTGCTGAAAGGATCACGCCATGACGGCAAACCAGACGACACACTGCATCAGCCTTGCGGTGGCGGCGTGGCGCGCAGCACGGATCGCGCTGTTGCTGATGGCGTACGCTACCGTCACCTCCGGCAGCGCCACCGCGCAGAACGCGGCTGACAGCGCCTTGATCGCCGCAGCCGAGCGCGGTGATGCTGCCAGCGTGGAGCGTCTGCTCAAACAGGGCGCCAGTGCGAAGGCGCGTGACGGCACTGGCCGCACCGCGCTGCTCGCCGCCACGCAGCACAACCGCATCGAGGTGGTGCGCGAGCTGCTCAAAACCCGCGTCGCGCTCGATCATGTCAACAAGCTGGGCTGGACTTGCTTGCTCGAAGCGGTGATTCTGGGTGATGGCGGCGCGCGCCACACCGAGATCGTGCGCTTGGCGGTGGCGGCCGGTGCGAATGTGAATCTGGCGGACCGGGACGGCGCTACGCCGCTGCGCCACGCGCGCGCGCGTGGTCAACACGCGATTGCGCAACTGCTGGAAGCGGCTGGGGCGCGGCCCTGATACCGGCTTGCTGCGGCAGCCTGCTGCGGGCGGCTGCAGGCCTGCCGACCGCCCGCACCAACAGTTTTAGAGCGATGGTGTAGCGTGGTGGTGTGGCGCAGGACTGCCGCAAAGGGTTGTGGCGCGAGGTTGTGTTGCAGGCTCTTGGCGCAGTCACCCGCCAAGCTGCGAGTAAATCAACTCCGACAATTGCAGCAGGCGCGAGCGTGGCAGATCGCCCGACAGCGCGTAACTCAAATCACGGTCAATCCAGTAAAACGCCGAGACCGGGCCGGCGCTCTCGAAGCGGAAGGCGGTCGGCACGGCGATGGCGTTTTTCGGCACTGCTGACAGATACAAGGTCACCCGTTCGCCGCCGGTGTTTTGATACATGAACTGCGCGCGTGCGCCGCTGTCACCCGGCAGCAGGCGTCCGCCGACCAGATCAAATCCCTGTTCCTGCAGCACCGGCGCGCGCAACTTGGTGCCGAGCCGTTTCGAGAGCCACTGCACCAGATGCTGCTGCTCGGCCGCCACCACCTCAACCGGATGGCGCACCTCGGGCGAGTAGACCGCATGGGCTGACATGGCATCGCGCGCAAAGCGCTTGGCAGCGAATGCAGCCGGCCCGGCGCTGCCGGAGGCGGCAAACCAGACGTGGCCAAACCAGCCCGCCGCGCCCATGGTGACGCTGGCCACCAGCGCTGCCGCAGCGGCAGTGAGCCAGCGCTGCCGCTGTGGATGGAGCGCCGACAGCAGGCGCTGCGGCACCGGCTCGTCGAGCGCTTCGCGCGCCAGCGCGCGCAGCGCATCGTTCTGCGCGCGCCAGGCATCGGCCTTGGCACGGGCTTCGGGCTGGCCCGCGAGCCAGGCTTCGACCTCGGCGCGCCGTTCCGGCCCGAGCCGCCCATCGGCCAGGGCATGCAGATCGTCTTCGGTTATCAGAGTCATTTCATCACCTTCAAATGCGGCCGGCCGGTTTTTGCCGGTGCCGCCCCTTCCATCAAAACCGCCAACCGCGCGCGCGCGCGCGACAAGCGTGACATCACCGTGCCAATCGGCACACCAATCAAAATCGCTGCCTCCGCATACGAAAAATCCTCCAGCGCCACCAGCAAAATGATCTCGATCTGATCCGGCGGCAACTGCTGCAGTGCCCGCTCCAGATCCAGCCGCAGGCCCGGATCACGCCCCGGCCCTTCGATCTCGATATCGTCAATCGGCACCGCATCACGCGCAGCCGCCGCGCCCTTGCCGCGCCATTGGTTGACAAACACGTTGTGCATCACCGTGAACAGCCAGGCGCGCAATTGCAGCACCGGCTCGGCACCCGGCTGCCACAGCTTCCATTTGACGCAGGCGCGCTCCAGCGTGTCCTGCACCAGATCGTCGGCCCGGTGGGTGTCGCCAGTCAGCAGCCGCGCATAGCGCCGCAGACGCGGAATGTGCGCAATGATGCTGTGTCGATCCATACGCAAGTTTGCGTCAGTGGGCAGAGTCATGAAACGGTACGTGAGATTGCACGGTAAACATGGCGGCGGAGTGATTTATTCCGGTCTACGTGAGTGTACTGGCCAGGTGCGCCGGCACCTGCACCGGGAAATCGAGCAGCATCTGCGCCATGCCCTTGCCGAGCGGGTCGGGGCGCAGGCTCGCCATGCCGCCGCCATTGAGTGCCTGGTGCATCACGAAATTGAAGGCGTGAATGCCGGGCACGTCGTAGCGCAGCACATCGCCTTTGACCATGTGTGAGAAATAGGCCTTCACCGCCTGCGGCGTGAGCTGCCCGCGCAGCAGCGGCAAATATTCTGGCTTGCGCGCAATGATGCCGATGTTGCTGATGTCGCCCTTGTCGCCGCTGCGGCCATGCGCGAGGGTGATGAGCGGCACTTGCATGGCGCTGGTGCTGGTGCTGGCGTCCGGCGCGCCGCCACTCACCACGCCAACAGCCGCTCCCACCAAGGGTTCTGCGGCATTGATGCCTGAAACCCTTGCCAGCAGCGCCTCTTCGGCAGATTGCCCCGCCGCTTGCCCTGCTGGTTGCCCTGCTGGTTGCCCCGTCGGCACCGGCGGGTGCGTGCCTTCACCGTCAAGTTCGACGCGCGCCCGCACTTCACGCTTGGGTAACAAAAATGAAAACATGCACACGCTTTGCGCGGGCTTGGTGCGGCCGCCGCCCATGCCGGTGGTGCCGGGCGACCACGAGGTGCCGGCCGGTGCCACTTCACGCGCGAACAGCGCGAGCGCCTTCGGATTGGCGTGCCGCACCGCCAGCCGCATCACCGCTTCGCGCGTGTAGGCGGTGCGCGCGTGTGGGCCGTATTGGGTTTCCGCGCCGATGATGTCGAGGCGGGTTTCCAGATAGTCAGCAAACTGCATGCGCCGAAACATCGCGCGCGTGCGTTCCAGAATCGCCTCGCCGCTGCGCTGCGCTTTTTTCGCCGCGTCAATGCCGGTGATAAGCAGTGTGGCCTGGGCGCGCCAGCCATCCATGTAGGTCGCCGAGACCTTGTAGCAATCAGACGGCGGCCTGCCGCGCGCCCCTTGCACCAGCACGCGCTGCGCGCCGGCATCACCCTGCTGGGTCATCAATACCCGCGTGAAGTCGCACACCACATCCGGCAGCACATAGGCGGCCGGGTCGCCAATCTCATACAACATTTGCTCTGCAACCACCGCCGCGCTCACCAAGCCGCCGGTGCCGGCCGGCTTGGTCACCACGAACGAGCCATCAGCATGACATTCAACGATGGGATAGCCGATGTTGGCCCAATCGGGCACGCTCTCCCAATCGGTAAACAAACCGCCGGTGGCCTGCGCACCGCACTCGATGATGTGGCCGGCCAGCGCGCCTTGGGCCAGCCGGTCGTAGTCATCGAAGCCCCAATCGAACTCATGCATCAAGGGGCCGAGCGTCACCGCGCTATCGACGCAGCGCCCGGTGATGACCACATCCGCGCCGCGCTTGAGAGCGGCCGCAACCGGAATCGCGCCGAGGTAAGCGTTGGCCGAGAGAATTTTTTCCGGCAGTGCCGCGCCGGAAAACATTTCAGTGACGCCGCGCCCGCGCAGCGCGGGGATGCGGTCGAGCACATCGTCGCCTTCGACCACCGCGATCTTGAGCGTCACGCCTTGTTCGCCGCACAACTTTTGCAAGGCCGCCGCACAGGCGCGCGGGTTCATGCCGCCCGCATTGCTCACCACCTTGATGCCCTTGGCCGCCACGTCCTTGAGCACAGACTTCATCGCGACATCCACAAAGTCGGTCGCGTAACCGAGCGCGGCGTCCTTGGACTTGGCGTTGACCAGAATCGACATGGTCAACTCGGCCAGGTAGTCGAACACCAGATAGTCGACGCCGGCAGCCACCAGTTGCGGCGCACCGAGCGCGCTGTCGCCCCAGAAGCCGGACGCCCCGCCGATCTTGATGATTTTTTCACTCATGCGCAAAGCCTTCTGACCAGAGGCGTAAAATTCCACCCCGCAGATTGTCTCATTCCCCCTGGCAGAATTTGCCTGCCTTTTTTGCTTGTCCTTGTCTGTCTTTTCCGGATTCACTCCCATGACCACGATCAAATACGAAGACTTCGTCTCCTCCATCGCCGACGCGCTGCAATTCATTTCCTACTATCACCCCAAGGATTATTTGCAGCACCTGGCGCGCGCCTATGAGCGCGAGCAGTCGCCCGCCGCCAAAGACGCCATCGCGCAAATCCTGACCAACTCGCGCATGAGCGCCGAAGGCCATCGGCCGATCTGCCAAGACACCGGCATCGTCAACATCTTCCTCAAGATCGGCATGGACGTGAAGTTCGACGGCTTCACCACCGGCATCACCGACGCCTGCAACGAAGGCGTGCGGCGCGGCTATCTGCACCCGGACAACCTGCTGCGCGGCTCGATATTGGCTGACCCGCAGTTCACGCGCAAGAACACCAAAGACAATTCGCCCGCCGTCATCAACATGGAGTTGGTGCTGGGCAACCGCATCGACATCAACGTCGCGGCCAAAGGCGGCGGCAGTGAGAACAAATCCAAGTTCATCATGATGAATCCGTCCGA
>JANOYK010000152.1:0-11523 GCA_031428855.1 Burkholderiales bacterium
CAACACCGGCACCGTGATGAGCAGGGTGCTGACTTCTTCCAGAAACGTGCCGAGCAGCAGGTAGAGCGCAACGATGGCGAGCAGCACCATCCACGGGGCCAGGCCCATTTCCTTGACCCACACGGTGAGCGTGAGCGGGAATTGGGTGAGCACGATCAGGCGCGAGAAGATGAACGCGCCGATGACGATGATAAACAGCATGGCGGTGGTTTGCACTGTCTCCAGCCCGGCCGCCCACAGGCCGCGCCAGGTCAGGGAGCGGGTGGCAAAGCCGATGGCGATGGCGGCGAACGAAGCTACAGCGGCCGCTTCGGTCGGGCTGAACCAGCCGGCGTAGATGCCGACCACCGCAAGCAGAAACAGCAGCGCGAGTTTCCAGGTGCCGCTCAATGCACGGATGCGCTCACGCAACGGCAGCGAGGGCGTGATCGGCATCAGATGCGGCTTGAGGCGTGCGAGGATGGCGATGACGACGATGTAACCGATGGCGAGCAGGATGCCGGGAATCATCGCGGCGGCGAACAGCTGGGCAATCGATTCTTCCGCCACCAGCGAGTAGATCACCAGAATCAGCGACGGCGGAATCAGAATGCCGAGCGTGCCGGCCGAGGCGACGGCGCCGGTGGCGAGCTCGATGTCGTAACCGTAGCGGCGCATTTCAGGGATCGCCACTTTGGAGAAAGTCGCCGCCGTGGCAATCGACGAGCCGCAAATGGCGGCGAACGCTGCGCACGAGCCGATGGTGGCAGCGGCGAGCGCGCCGCGCACACCGCTGAAAATGGCGTTGGCCGCTTCAAACAATTCGCGCGACATGTTGGCGCGCGACGCCACTGCGCCCATGAAAATGAACAGCGGCACTACCGAGAATGAATAGGCCGCACCCGGATTGGCACCGGTGAGTTCATACGGCACGGCAGCCAGCGTTTTGAATGCCACGGCCCAGCCTTGCGCACCGGCGTAACCCAGGGTGCCGCTGATGATGAGGGCGATGGCGATTGGTACGCGCAGCATCATTAGCGCGAGCAGTCCAAGTACGGCCAAGAGACCGATTGCGCCAACACTCATGTGAATGCCCCATCGCCCCGGCAGCCAATGCGGTTGCCAATACCGCTGCCACTGATGCCGCCATCAACACCACACATCGCGCCAACAGCATTGGCCATCACGTCAACGACCCGCGCGGCAATCCATCTGTATCGTCCTTGGCAGCTGCGTCGATCTCCCCTGCCAGCAGCACGTACACCGCCATCAGCAGCGCCACCGCGATGCCGAACCAGGCCGGCGCCATGAACCAGACTTTGGGAATCTGCAAATCGGCGCTGGTGTCGCCGTAGCTGATGATGTCGAGCATCGGCTTCCACATATGCCAGGTGAGCAGGCCGAGGGTCAGGATCGCCAGCAGCGCCGACAGCCGCGTGAGCGCATTGCGCCAGGCCGGCAGCCACGCATCAATCATGTCCACCGTGATATTGGCCCCACGCGCAAACACGCCGGGCGCGGCGAAAAAGAACGCGATGCCGAGCGCCAGCTCCACCAGTTCGGTGGCACCGGTGACGGGTTTGTTGATGAGCTTGCGCAACACCACGTCGGTGGTGGTGGTGAGCATCATCGCCAGCAGCGCGAGCACCGCGATGCCATCGAGGCCGCGCAGCACCATGCGCAACAACGTGCGCAACGGACCGTCACTGCCTGCGGAGTTGGGCATGCGCCACGCTCAGACAAAACCCGCGATCCACCGGCGCGGCAGCGGCATCCACAGCATCGCGCATCAGGCCCAGAAACTCTTGGAGGTAGTGGCGTGTTTTGCTGCCAGCGATTTCATCATGCCGTAGACCGCTCGGGCCGGCAGGCCCTTCGCTTCCATCGTCTTGAGGGCCGATTCAGTCACGTCGGCACCGATGCGGTGCAGCTTGTCGTCCTCGGCCTTGGCCAGGCGGATCGCTTCACCGCCGCCGTCCATCATGGCTTTTTTGCCGGGCACGTCGAGCGCGTCCCAGCCGGTGCCGATGTCTTTTTCGATGCCGCTGACCGATTCGGTCATCATCTTTTGCAAGTCGGGCGGCAGCTTGGCAAACCAGGTCTCGTTGGCGACCACGGCAAAACTGGAGACGAAGCAATACAACTCGGTGGTGTATTTGCAGATGCCGCCGAGTTTCCAGGCGATGCCGGCCCCGCCGTAGTCGGTGAAGGCGCCATCGAGCGTGCCTTTTTGCAATTGCTCGGCCACCTCGGTTGGCGGCACACCGACTGGTGTGGCACCCATCGCGGCGATGAACTCGCGGATCGCTGGTGTGGAGAAGCGCAGGCGCATGCCCTTGGCGTCGTCGAGGGTGCGGATCGCTTTTTTGGTGGTATGCACACTGCCGGGCTGGTGCGTGAACAGGTACAGCACCTTGGTGCCCTTGTGTTCGGCATCGAGATACTTGGCGCGCAGCCCGGGGTCGTTCAGAATTTTGATGCCGTGCTCGGCGCTGGCGACCAGATAGGGCAGGTTGACCAGCTCGGTCAACGGGAAGCGGCCCGGGGTCGAGCCATGCAGGATGTAGGCAATCTCGGCGGTGCCGTCACGCGCGAAGTCAAAGTGCTTCGGCGTCGGCCCCATTTGCGCGCCGGGAAAATGTTTGAAACTCAAGCGGCCATTCGATTTTTTCTCCAGCGCCTCGCCCCACTTGACCAGATACTGCGACTGAAAATGCTGCGGGCCGACGAAGTTGGCGACCTTGACTTCGAATTTTTCCTGCGCCCGCAGGATGGCGGGAAACCCGGTGAGGCCGGCGGCAGCGGCGGAACCGGTGACAAGTGTGCGGCGCGAAACAGTCATGGAAGTCTCCTGGTTATACGGCGGGGATGCCGCCAAGACCCGCTCTGGGAGCCGGTTTCAGACCGGCGCTCACAAATTGGGCAGCTTGAACTAAGCATTTCGAATACAGCGTTTCAAATAAAGCGTCTCAAATAAACCGTGTGCCAGCCTTCATACCGAGGTAATGCTGCCCGCTGGTTTGCAGATGCAGCGGGTTGGCCTGGATCTGCTGCGTCACCGCCAGCATATCGCGCATGCGCCGCTCAAACGGGTGGGTCTCAAAAATCGCGGTGGCGCCGGCGTCGTCGTAAGCATCTTGCGCTACCTGGCGCACTTCACGGATCGCATAGGTGGAAGCGAGCCGCATGGTGACACGATGCTCGAACGCGTGGCTGCCGCTGGCGGCGCAGTGCTCCCATGATTCACGCAAGGATTGCAGCAGCCAGGCGCGCATCGATGCCAGGCGCGCTTGAGAGTTGGCGACGCGGGTCTGGATCACACTGTTGTCGCGCAACATCTGGTTGCCGAGCGACGGCGTTTTCTGATTGGCGAGTGTGATGAAGGAGTTCAACATGGCGCGCGCAATGCCGAACGCCACCGCCGAGAAGCCGGCCTGATAGACGATGGTGGGCGAGAAGCGGTACAGCGTGCCGGTCTCACGCCGCTCCGATTCGACATCGATCACTGCATCGGCCGCCTGCTGCTGGTCGCGCCCGACCGCGCGCGGCACGATGCACAGCGCCGCCGGCACGAACAAATCCTTGACGGCATAGCTGTCGCTGCCGGTGCCGCGCAGGCCGATCACGGCCCACTTGTCGTCGGTCAGGGTGATGGCGGCGCGCGGTATCAGCGCGGTGCGCTCTTGCGCCACGCCCTCGGCGTTCTTTTGCACCACGCCTTGTGCATCTTGCACTTGGCAGTGGCCACCGACCCAGGTGGAGTGGCGGCTGCCGCTGCCAAAACCCCAGGTGCCGGTGACGTTCCAGCCGCCCTCGACTGGCCGCATGTGGCACGGCCCGGCGGGGTAGCCCCACGACAGCACCGCGCGCGCGCCTCCAAACACCTGGCGCGCCGCCTCCGGTGCCATGTAGGCAGCGGCCATCGCACAGCCATTGCTTTGCGCCACGCTCCAGGCGGCGCTGGCATCGCCCTCGGCGATGGCGCAGATCACCTCAAAGAAGGCCGGCAGGTCGAGTTCCGCACCGCCCAGCGCGCGCGGCAGCAGCATGCGGAACATCTTGGCGTCGAACAGCGCATCTTGCACGTCGAGTGGCAGCGCTTTGGCGGCGTCAATGCGCGGCGCGGCGGCGGCCAGCACAGGGGTGAGGGCGCGCGCCTTGGCGAGCCAGTCGTGGCTGGCGAATTGGCCCGGTTCGATGCTGGCAGCGGCGGGGAGGTCGTTAGGATTCAAGGCGGTGATGCTGGCGCGTTAACCGCGTCAGCCCCGGCTAAGCGTGGCGAAAAGGGATGCATCGAATGATGCGTGGAAAGTTGCACGGAAAGATACGTGGCAGCATTCTAAGCCGCGCGCCGCATGAGGGTCAACGCGCGGGGCGGCGGGGGTGGCTGGGGGGCTAGAGAGTGGCTGGCGGCAAGCGTCATCTTGTCACAGGGTAATATCGCGTTCCTTTTGATTTGGCCCACTTCTTTTTCATGACCACCAGTTCCAACACCGCCTCGCTTCCCCCGATTCGCCGCCTCGTCACTGCCGACGACGCCCAGGGCCGCTCGCGCATCGTCGAAGACGCGCCCGCCACCGCCATTCGTCTGGTCGAGGGCCGCCCCGGTTATCGCGTCGTCAACCTGTGGCGCACTGAAGCCGCACCCGCACCGATCGATGCGCCCGACAGCATCGCGCAGCATCAGGGCATCTTGCCGCCAAAGAACGGCGGCTCGATTGTGCGCATCATCGATTACCCGCCCGAGAGCACCAACCCGGCCCTGCGCCAGCGTCAAATTGCCGCCACCTTCAACGGCATGTTCAACGACGCTGCGCACGACAAGCGCGATGGCGCGCACCCCGGCATGCACCGCACTGAAACGGTTGATTACGCGATCCTGCTCGAGGGCGAAATTTGGGCAGTGATGGACCAGGGCGAAACCCTGATGCGCGCCGGTGATGTGCTGGTGCAGCGCGGCACCAACCACGCGTGGGCGAATCGCTCCGGCAAGACCGCGCGGATTTGTTTTGTGCTGCTGGACGGCGTAGGTTAACCAGCACACCTGAAAGCGTGGCGCGATGTCTGCACGGATGGCGCGCCCTGCATACACCGGTTGCGTCACTGCGCGGATTACTCCGCCTTGATGTTGGCCTCTTTGACCACGCGCGCATATTTAGCGAGTTGATCGCGTGTGATCGCCATCATTTCGTCGGGCGAGGTGCCGCGCGACGCGAGGCCGAGGTTTTCGTACTTTGCCTTGACTTCCGCATCGCCGAGCGCCTTGACGATCTCACTGTTGAGGCGCGCGATGATCTCGGGCGGTGTGCCGGTCGGCGCGGTGACACCAAACCAGGTGTTGTACTCAAAGCCGCTGATGCCCTGCTCGGCAAAGGTTGGCACGTCAGGGAATTGCGGGTGGCGCGCCTTCATCGGCACGCCAATTAAGCGCAGCTTGCCGCCGCGCACCAGACCGGCCACGGTGGCGAGCCCCTGCAGGGTCATCGGCACCTGGCCGGCGGCTACGTCCTGCGCGGCTTGGGTCGCGCCCTTGTAGGGCACGTGCGTGAGATTGACGCCGGTGTGGGCCGCAAACATGGCACCACCCACGTGCTGCGGGCTGCCGTTGCCGCCGGACGCATAGTTGATCGTGCCAGGTGCCGCTTTCGCTGCTGCCACCAGATCGTTCACGGTTTTGTAGGGCGCAGAGGGCGTCACCGCCATGCCGAAATCGATGGTTGCCACCAGCGACACAAATGCAAAATCCTTGAGCGTGTTGAACGGCGTGTTCGGGTTCAGATTGGGCACCATCGTGATGACGCTGTCGTTGAAGCCGCCGATGGTGTAGCCGTCGGGTGCCGCCTTGGCGACCCGGTCGGCACCGATGATGCCGGCCGCGCCCGGGATGTTTTCGACCACCACAGATTGGCCCAGATTGACCGACATTTTTTGCGCGAGGATGCGCGCAGCGTTATCGACCGCGCTGCCGGCCGCCAGCGGCACGATCATGCGGATCGGCTTGTTCGGGTAGGCACCTTGCGCATGCGCGCTCGCGCCGGGCATCAGGCCGAGAGTGGCTCCTATAGCCATTGTTATGGCCGTGCCGCCAAGAATGGCTGCCAGAGCGGCTGTGCGGGTACTGTTCGTCATGGATTTCATGTTGCGCTCCTTGCGGTTGCGGACTGACGTGACGTGCCGGGGGTGCGAGTCGTGCTGGTGGGGGCGCTGGTGTGTCGCGCTGGTGTGTTGCGGCAACTCAGGCCAGCGCGCCAATGCCGAGATCGGCAGCGAGTTTGTCGAGCAGGGATTTGAGCTGCGGCGGAATCGGGATGCCGTTCTTGGTGTAGTCGATGCGTTTCATATTCGACTGCTCGCCCGGCACCCAGATGCGCTCGATGCCAGGCATGCGCTCACTCGCGCGCAAGTCGCGCACAACGGTATCGACACGCGCCTTGAACTCCCCGACGTCGCCGAACGCAGCCGGGTCGATCACCATGATCGCCTGGCCGGTGTTGCTCGCCGTGCTGTCGTCGTGGTTAAAGTCAATCACCTCCTTGCCCATCGCCGCGCCGTTGAGCGTGCCGGCCAGCAGACCGATGATGAGCGCCAGGCCATAACCTTTATAGCCGCCCATCGGCACGAGGAAACCTTCATCGGCGCGTTTCGGGTCGAGCAGCGGCGTGCCGTCGCGCTCGACCATCCAGCCTTCCGGCATCATCTCGCTGCGCTGCGCTTTGGTCTTGACCTTGCCGTAGGAGGTGACGGTGGTCGCCATGTCGAGCACCACCGGCGCTTCCTCGCCGGCCGGAATCGCGCAGGCAATCGGATTGGTCGAGAGCAGCATGGTGAGACCGCCGAAGGCCGGCAAGTGATTGGCATTGCCGACCGCAAAATAGAGGCCGAGCATGTCGTGTTTCAACGGCATGCGCGCGTAGAGCGAGGCCGGGCCGGCGTGATTGGAATTGATCGAGCCGACCCAGGCGGTGCCGGCGGTGCGCGCTTTCTCAATCGCCAGTTCGGTGGCGCGCTTCATCACCAGATGGCCCATGCCGTTGTCGCCGTCGATCAGCGCCATCGCGGCGCGCTCCTGCACCACGCGGATCTTGGGGTGAAAGTTGACGCCACCGCCGTTCAAGCGGCGGATGTAGGGCACCAGGCGGATCACGCCGTGGCCGTCCGAGCCCTGCAGGTCGGCATCGCTCATCAGCTCGCCGAGCACGCGCGCGTCGGCGCCGGGCAGGCCGGTTTTTTCAAATGCGGTGGTGATGAAGTCGCACAAGCGTTGCACGCTTACGCGGATCGGTTTTGTCATGTCGGGTTTCCCTGGTTGCCTTTAGAATGACGCGATTATTTCAACGGTAAAAGCAGCAACATTATGAACCAAGCTCTCTACGACAAACTCGCCATTATCGAGACTGTGCAAAACTGGGCGGTGTGGCGCGACGCGGGTGATTGGGAGCGCTTTAAAACGGTGTGGCACGACGATGGCTGGATGTCGGCCACCTGGTTTCAGGGGCCGGCGCTGGCGTTCATCGAGGTCAGCCAAAAAGGGTTCGACAACGGCGTGTCGATCCTGCATTTCCTCGGCGGCTCTGCGGTCGACATCAAGGGCCATCGCGCGATTGCGCAAACCAAGATGACGATCAACCAGCGCGCTCAGGTTGATCACGTCGAGGTCGATGTGGTCTG
The DNA here is from genome assembly GCA_031428855.1 of Burkholderiales bacterium. Lineage (GTDB taxonomy): Bacteria > Pseudomonadota > Gammaproteobacteria > Burkholderiales > JAEUOS01 > CANJDH01. Next base: position 7,648 of record JANOYK010000152.1, read on the forward strand.
CACCGGGCGTTTTTACGATTTTTTCGAGAAGCGCAATGTCGGCGGCAACGATGTATGGAAGATCGTGCGGCGCCAGCCGATTTACGAGAAGGACCGCATGGATGTGGTCGATCCGGCATCAACGCTGCAACTCGATGTCGATCTGCTTGGCCAGTTCCCCGAGGGCTACCGCCATCTGGCCTATCTGCAAAGCAAGGTCGGCTTCAAGATCAAACGCGACATGCCGGGCTTGAAGGGCGAAGTGGTGCAGGCGCTCTACGCACGCGGCGCTAAGTGGCTTGCGGGTGAGGCCGCTTGGGATACGCCGCCGGTGCGCAGCGGAATTTGAGGTGGGCTGCGGGGACGCAATCTGCGTGACCATAAAAAACCCGGCGCGAAGCCGGGTTTTTTGTCAGCGCGGCAACCCGCGCAGTCACTTTATTTAGAACGTGTACTGCAACCCGGCTGACCACAGGCTCGGCTTGCTGTTGCTGGTTTTGGCCGGCACGGTAAAGCCGCTGTTGGAGTCACCAGCGCGGCCAAGGTCTTCGTACTCGATCCGCACACCGATATTTTTGTTGAACGCATAACCCGCGCCCACGCCCCACGCAGGCGTGCCGCTGCACGAAAGCAAGTGACCTTCAGACTAGCGCTGCGCCGCCGGGAGCAAGCGCCCGAATAGAGGGGGAATACAGGCGGGAACAAAAGCGGGAATAAAAGCGGAAATAAAAGCGGAAATCAGAGGTGATTGCGCTGCTGCTGCTCCCGCTACCGCTTGCGCCGCCTATTCATCAAACGGACTGTCCTTGAGCGCCTCAAGGCGGTCAAACGCGCTGTTGGCCTGGGCATATTCAGCGTAGACGCGCTCGCCTTCGCGGTTGACGACTTGCGTGAGCGCATCGCAGGTGTCAAACACCGGCAGCGCCTGCAGGCGGCGCGCCAGCATATTCGCGCCCTCGACCCCGATCGCCTTGTGGCCATCTTCATGCTTGCGGATTTTGGCCACCACGCGCGGCCAGAGCAATTGCAGCGCGGCAGGTGCGCTCTGCGCATTGATCCACTGCGGCATCGTGATGGTGGTGTCGAGCGTGATGTTGAATGTCGTGAGACGGCATTTGCCGGGCTCGCGGGCGACATCAAATTTCCAGCGGTAGCGCCATTCAATCTCGGCATACACACGGCGCTGCACGATCTGGTTAAACGGGCCGTTTTGCATCATCGACGTGTGCAGTGCATGCACCGTGTCGCCCATCACCGGGTAGTGTTGAATCTTGGAAGCGGGCACTTCGACGCCAGTTGCCGGATTGGCGCTCTGCGATGGCGCAATCGACAGCGGCTTGGCGTTGGCCAGGGGCTTCCCATCGGCCACGGGCGGATGCGCGCCGTAATGCACTCTGCCGTCTTTGCCGGTCCATTTGTAGACCTGTGTGGCGGCATGGCCGGCCCACAGCAGGAGCGCAACCGCAGCGACCCTGGCGACCCCGGTGCCCGCCCGCACGCGCCCCACCTTAGTTGCGCTCCAGCCCCACTTGATTCGCGGTCTTCTTCCACACCTCAAGCTGGTCTTTGAGAAACGCGGCCATCTCTTCCGGCGTGGAGGCCTGCACTTCAAAGGCAATGCGGTCGAGCGCGGCTTTTACTTCGGGCTTGGCGGCCACCACTTTCATTTCGCGCCCGAGGCGCTCCACCACCTCACGCGGCAAACCGGCGGGGCCGAACAGCCCGGCCCAGGGCGAGATGGTGAGGCCGCGCAAACCGGCCTCGGTGGCGGTGGGCGTGTCGGGCGCGAGCGGGCTGCGGTTGGGCAGCAGTGCGGCGAGCACGCGCAGACGGCCCGAGGCGACCTGCGGCATGGCGCTGCCGGGGGTGCCGATCATCACCTGCACGCGTCCGGCGATCAGGTCTTGGGTAGTGGCGGCGTCGCCCTTGTAGGGTACGTGCAGCATGTCGAGTTTTTCCACCAGCGCGAGCTGCGCGGTGGTGAGAATGCTGGTGCCGTTGCCGGTGCCGTAGTTGACCTTGCCCGGATTGGCGCGCACGTAGGCGAGAAACTCGGGCACGGTCTTGGCCGGCAGGCTCTCATGCACGAACAGGAAGAAACCGAATTTGCCGACCATGGTGATCGGCGTGAATGCGCTGATGGGATCGTAGGGCGGCTGCTTGCGCATCACCGGCGCGGCGTTGAGACCGGTGGTGGTAGCGAACAGGATGGTGTAGCCATCGGGCGCAGAGCTGACCACGGCATTGCCGGCGATGGCACCGTCGGCACCGCCGCGGTTGTCGATGATGATCTGCTGGCCGAGGCCGTTGGATAAGGCTTGCACCACGGTGCGCGCGGCCAGATCAGCCGCGCCGCCGGGCGGGAATGGCACGATCATGCGGATTGGTTTGTTCGGGTAAGGCTGGGCGTGGGCGGCTGGGAGCAACGCTGTGGCGAGCAGCGCGGTGAGGATCAGGGCGGTGAGGCGTGCGCAGGTGCTGGCCAGGCGCGGCACCACGTCTGCGAGCGGGAATGCGAGCGGGAATACAGGCGGAGATACAAGCGGAGATACAAGCGAAAACACAGACGGGATCGGGGGCAGGGGCGGGGATGCGGGCAGATGGTTCACGTTGTCTCCTTGCTGGAGTAGTTTGTTAAGGGCGGTTGCGTCACTCGATTGCGCCACCTTATTTCGCCACCCTACTGCGCCACCAGCCGGCGCTTGACGTGCCAATCGATGATCGCTTGGTCCGGGTACTGAGCATAGCAGCGGTCGCGCTTCTTTGGACTGATTTCGACCCAAGATGCGGCCGAGCCGGTCATGATGTGCTGCGTCTCGCGCGGCAGCGGCAGCGGTGTGTCAATCGCGGAGGCGAATGGGTACACCGACTCGGGCCAGCGCGGGTCTTGCACCCACAGGGCACTGCCGCATTTGCTGCAAAAGTGGCGCTGTGCGCTGCTGCGTTTGCCGTTGATTTTTGCGCGATATGCCGAGAGCGCGCTGCGGCCCGTCACCTTGAGCGTGGCGGCCACCCCCATGATGTTGATGGCGTAACCGCCGCCGCCCGCTGTCTTGCGGCAGATCGAGCAGTAGCAGCGCATGTAGGGCTGCGGCGTGTGTGACACCAGTTTGAATTTGACTGCGCCGCAATGGCAGGAGCCTTTGAGTTCCATGTGGGTTGTGCTTTCTTCATCTTGCTACAACATGGCCAGCGGCACCGGGCCGCGCGGCGGGGTGAACAGGCGGTCAAGCTCGGTGAGTTGTGTTGGGTTCAAGATAACGTCACGCGCGGCAGCGTTTTCTTTCACCCGCCCACGATGACCTGCTTTGGGAATGACCATCACATCTTCGTGCGACAACAGCCACGCGAGCGCGGCTTGCGCCGGTGTGATGCCATGCGCTTGCGCGAAGGCAATCAGCGTCTTGTCGCGCAGCAGGCGCGCCTGCTCGAAGGGTGAATACGCCATCACCGGCACGCGGCGCGCGCGCAGCCACGGCAGCAAGTCAAACTCGACTCCGCGCCGGGTCAGGTTGTAGAGCAACTGGTTGGTGGCGCAGGCGTTGCCGCCGGGGGTGTCGCACCACTCTTGCATATCCGCCAAATCAAGATTGCTGACGCCGAAGTGGCGAATTTTGCCGGCTTGTTGCAAGGCCTCAAACGCGGCAATCGTCTCTGCAAACGGCACACTGCCGCGCCAGTGCAGCAGATACAAATCGATGCGATCGGTCTTCAAGCGTTTGAGGCTGCGCTCGCAAGCGGCGATGGCACCCTGGTGCGAGGCGTTGTGCGGGTAGACCTTGCTGACGATGAAGGCCCCGTCACGCCGCCCCGCCAACGCCTCGGCAATCAATTGTTCCGAGCGGCCCTCGCCGTACATCTCGGCGGTGTCGATCAGCGTGAGGCCGAGGTCGAAGC
>JANOYK010000153.1:0-4393 GCA_031428855.1 Burkholderiales bacterium
CCCCAAACGCGCGCAGGCTTCCTGCATACAGCACGATCAATTGATCGCCGCGATTGACCAACGCAAGCTGCCGCGCGCAATCAAACTGATCGATGCCCATCTGGGCAATGCGCAGGTGTACTGGAAAGAAACCCTCGCGCCATCTCATCCCGCCAACCCTAAAAAAACGGCCCGCACAGGAGCAGCCCATGCAGTCAAGCGAACACAGCGCTGAACTCGACGCCTTCATCACCACGGTGCGGCGCTTCGTGCGCGACGAACTATTGCCGGCCGAAGCGCAAGTCGAGGAAGACGACGACATTCCGCAGCACATCACCAACAAACTCAGTCGGCGCGACCAACCATCTGTCGGGCGCACTGACCATGCGCGCAATCGCCAATTCTTCGAGCAGGGTCTTGTCTGTTTTTCACAGGCTGATCCATCACGGCGTAAGCACAATCCGCCCCTGCACGCGCGCCTCGCGCAGTGCCGTGAGTGCGGCATTGGCTTCGAGCAGGGGCCGCGTCTCGACCCGGCAGCGCACATGCCCGGCAGCAGCCAGCGCGAGCGGCTCACCGCAACAGAGCAATCACATTGAACGCATCTATGCCGCCGCCTCGGATTGCAGGTTTGCGCGGTTGCCGCCGCTTCCGCCGCGGCGTTTCAGGTGCGGCCCGCCAAACGGTAACGGATCGGCACTGACTTGTAGCCGCCAAGAAAATTGGTCTCGACCGGGCGCGCCTCACCCGCTGGCTCCAACGATTCGACCTTGCGCAACAGCGCACCAAACAGTGTGGTCAGTTCGAGCCGCGACAACACCATACCCAGACACACGTGCGCGCCGAAGCCAAACGCGAGGTGGCGGTTGGGTGTGCGGTCAACACGGAATTCAAACGGTGCATCGAACACTTCGGCATCGCGATTGCCTGACAGGTAATACATGGTGATCGATTCGCCTTCCTTGATGGCCTGCCCGCCCAGCGTGCAATCGCGCACCGCCGAACGCATGAAGTGTTTGATCGGCGTGACCCAGCGGATCATTTCGTCGGCGGCGGTGCGCAGCATGCCGGGGTGTTGTTTGAGCTTGGCCCATTGCTCCGGGCGCTCGGCTAACGCAAGGCAGCCACCCGCGATTGCCGCTGCCGTGGTGTCGTGCCCGGCCACCGCCATCGTGATGTAGTAGGACACGGTTTCCAGCTCGCCCATCGGCCCGCCCCTGATTTGTCCATTGGCAATCACGCTCGCCAAATCGTCGCGCGGATGGCGGCGGCGGTCTTCCATCATCTTGAGGAAGTATTCGGTGAACAGCGGAATCGAATCGAACAGCGACGCGCCCACGTTGACGTCGTTGCCAAAGTCCGGGTCTTGCGGCGCAGCCAGGGTTTTGGTGAGACGGTGCATCAGGTCGAGGTCTTCGACTGGCACACCGAGAATGGCCATGATGACGCGCAGCGGATACTGGGTCGCGATTTCGCTGGCGAAGTCGATGGTGCCACTGCCATCCGCACCCGCAGCAGCATCGAGCTTGCCGAGATATTCCGCCGCCAGCGCCTCCAGCATGGCCTGCTGCCCGCGCACCGCGCCGCCGGTAAACCAGCTTTGCGTCACCGCGCGGTAATGCTTGTGATCGGGTTCGTCCATGTGGATCAAGGTGCGCAGCACCGCGCCGTAGCGCTCGGCCCCTTTGAAGGCCGCCGCTTCCTGCGCGCGGCTCATCAGCGTAAGGCGGCGGCGGTTGATCCAGTTGGTCTGATCGGTCGAGGCCTGCATGATGTGTGCATGCTTGCCCACCGCCCAGAACGGACGGAAGTTGTCCGGCGTGACCCACACCGGTTGGCCGGCCGCGCGCAGTGCGTCGAGTGCGCGGTGAATCCGCGCACCGTCAGCAAAGGCCTGGGCCGACACCAGTTCGTTGCCCAGAGCGCGCGGGTCCATGGTGCGTGGATCGAGGGGCAAGTCACTGATGGAAGACGGTGCGGGAGCGGACATGGGATTGCTTTTCATCCTTGCGTGATGAACACGCACTGCGCCCGCGCCACCTCACGCGTGCCGTGCGCTTGCGTGGCAATGGCCGATACAAAGTTGGCGCGCGCTCCACGTTTAGTCCAGGTGGCGGCAGCAGTGCTTTCTTCAGCGCGGCCGGCGCGCAGATACTGCACATTGATGGCAGCAAGGCGGGTAGGTTGTGCGGCGGCAAGATCGCATGCCGCTGTGGCCAGCAGCGCGGCCACAGCGCCGCCATGCAAGGCTGGCAGCGCCTCGGCCCCGATCAGGCGCGGCATAAATGGCAGGCACGCGCCTGCGGGCTGATGCTGGATGCCGAGGAAGGCATCAAACGAGGCGAAGTGCGCCGCGCCCTGCCGTTCCATCCCCGGCACCACGCCGCCGCCGTCCCCGCGTTCGGCGTCGCCGCCGGGCGATGCGCCGACAAAAAATGACGCCGCCGCGCTGGCCACCTCCACGCCATCCGGTGCCACCCGCGCCACCGCCTCGACGCGCGCCACGCCGCCCTCGGCGGGCGAGGTGCGCGCGGTGAAATCAAGCGCGCAACCGGGCGGTGCAGCGCCGGCAAAAGCGACGCGCAAATCCAGCGTGGCGATCGGAATCGCGGGGGCCACCACGCGGTACACCGCAGCGCTGGCCGCGTGATCGAGCATCGCCATGATGGCGCGTGCGTCGATTGCGCCGCTGCTGTCACTCAAGCCGCCCACCCACGGCAGGTGCATGGTGACGCTGCGCGCATCGGCACTGCGCCACACCAGGCCCGCCGCGCGGGTGAAGCGCGCGGGCCGCCAGCGCGTCGCATCGCCACCAGGGGACGCTGCGCTTGTCGCTGCGCTTGTCACTGCGCTTGTCACTGCGCCTGTCACTGCGCCTGCCCCGTACTTGCCACTGCGCCAAGAGGCGCTCCCACCAACGCTGTCAAGCCAGCATGCTGCATAGAGCCGCTTCCACCAAGGGTTTCCGGACGATCATCCATTTGAAACGCAGCGCGCATGGCCGTGGCTCAACACCGTGACATCGCGCGCCGGCACGCGCACGCGAAACGCCACCTCACCGGCACTGGCACCGCGCCAGCACTCCAGCACAATCGTATCGCCCGGATAAGCGGGAGCTGAAAAACGCGCACTGACCGATTTGAAACGCGCCGGATCGAACTCGCAAAACGCTTTAACCAATCCTCTGCACGCAACACCGTAAGTGCCAAGCCCATGCATGATCGGTTTGGGAAATCCCGCCTTGGCCGCGACATCGGGATCAACATGCAGCGGGTTGATGTCTCCCGACAAACGATAGATGAACGCCGCTTCGGGCCGCAACACAAACTCCAGCGCAACATCAGGCGCAGTAGCCGGCGTAGCGTGCAGCGGCGGCGCAGGCGCATCACCGCCACGCCCACCCGAGAAGCCGCCATCGCCCCGGCAAAACGTCACCGACCCGGTAGTGGCGAGCAACGCCCCAGTTGATTCATCGGTCAACCGTTTTTCCGAATACACCAGCGCGCCCTTGCCTTCGCCCTTGTCCACCACGCGCGTCACGTGCGTCTCACCCATCACGGTAGCGGCCACCGGCAGCGGCTGATGCAGCGTGATGGTCTGCTCGCCATGCACCAAACGCACGAAGTCGATGCCCAGTTCCGGGTTGTCGCGCACCCAAAAACCCGGTGACGCCAGCACCGCCGCCATGCTCGGCAGCACGCGCAGGTCGCGCTCGTACACATAGCGCAGCTCGTCACGGTCGAGCGGGTCCTGGCCCATGCCCACACCGAGCGCATAGAGCATCACATCCTTCGCGGTGTAGCTGTGACGCACCGGCGGCGAGCGCCAGTTTTTCAGTTTGTCGTAATCGATCATGACGCCCTCACACCGAGACGTGATACCCGCCGTTGATGGCGATGTGCTGCCCGGTCGTATACGACGACGCATCCGAGAGCAGGAACACCACCGTCTTGACCACTTCTTCGGGCGTGCTCCAGTGCCCCATCGGAATTTGCGCCAGCATGCCGTCACGAAATTTCTCACCGCGAATCACTTCGGTCATCGGCGTCTCGACCACACCAAAGCACACGGTGTTGGTGCGAATCTGATGGCGGCCCCACTCGCGCGCCGCCGTCATCGTCATGCCGAACATGCCGGACTTCGCCGCCGCGTAATTGATCTGCCCGATCGAGCCTTTGCGCCCGGCATCGGATGAAATGTTGACGATGGAGCCGGGAAATTTTTCCCCTGCCTTGGCACGCTCGATCATGTGGCGGCCCACGGTTTGCAGCCAGATGAAGGAGCCAGTCAGATGCACGTCGATCACCTCGCGCCACTGCGTCATGCTCATCTTCTCGATCATCGCCGGACGGATGATGCCGGCGTTGTTGACCAGCCCCTGGATCGCGCCGAAGCGGGCGATGCCCTGGCGCAC
>JANOYK010000154.1:0-4960 GCA_031428855.1 Burkholderiales bacterium
GGTAGAAGCGCAGACGCAACAAGCACGCGCTACGCTGCCCAATTGGGATGCCCTAGCGGATGCGGACAAGAAGGCGGCGCTTGCCACCTTGCAGCGCGAGCAGCCGCTCACGCGCGAGAACGATGTGCTCGACACCTGGTATTCGTCCGCGCTGGTGTGCTTCTCCACGCTGGGCTGGCCGCACACTGACGCGCGCAGCAAGCAGTTGCAGGATTTGTATCTGCCCTCCTCGGTGCTGGTGACCGGCAGCGAGATCATTTTCTTCTGGGTGGCGCGCATGATTATGATGACCACCTACTTCACCGGTAAAGTGCCGTTCAAGACCATCTACATCCACGGCACCGTGCGCGATGCCGAGGGCAAGAAGAAGAGCAAGTCCGAGGGTAATGAGAGTGACCCGGTGGACTTGATCGACGGCATTGCACTCGAACCGCTGCTGGCCAAACGCACCACCGGCCTGCGCCGCCCCGAGACCGCGCCCAAGGTAGCCCAGCGCACCAAAAAAGAATTCCCCGACGGCATCCCCGCTTACGGTGCCGACGCGTTGCGGTTCACGATGGCGTCTTACGCGTCGCTCGGCATGAATGTCAACTTTGACTTCAAACGCTGCGAGGGCTACCGCAATTTTTGCAACAAGCTGTGGAACGCGACGCGCTATGTGCTGATGAATTGCGAAGGCAGGGATACGGGCACCGATGTGTCGCTGCCGGTCGAATTGTCGAGCGCCGACAAATGGATCATCTCCGAGTTGCAACGCACCGAGGCCCTTGTGGCACAAGGCTTTGCGGACTATCGCCTGGACAATGTGGCGAGTGCGGTGTACCGCTTCATGTGGGATGAGTATTGCGATTGGTATGTGGAACTGGCCAAGATTGCGCTAATGCAAAGCCCGGCGGACGGTGCCAGTGCCCAAGGCATCGCCCAGCTCGAAGCGCAGCAGCGTGGCACCCGCCGCACATTGGTACGGGTGCTTGAAGCAGGCTTGCGCCTGGCGCATCCACTGGTGCCGTTTATCACCGAAGAGCTGTGGCACTCGGTGAAAGCGCTGGCCGGTAAAGAGGGCGAGAGCATTTGCATCGCGCCGTATCCATTGGCGCAGTTGGAAAAAATAGATGCGGCAGCGGACGCCGACATTGCCAGCATCAAGGAATTGGTCAACGCCACACGCAATCTGCGCGGCGAGATGAATCTGTCACCGGGTGAACGGGTGCCGCTGATTGCCACCGGTGACACCGCCGTGCTGGCGCGCTGCGCGCCAGCCATGCAGTTCCTCGCGCGCTTGTCAGAAGTGCGCATTGTCGAGGCGCTGCCGAAAAGTCCGGCGCCGGTGGCGGTGGCGGGTCAGTTCCGGTTGATGCTGGAGATCAAGATCGATATCGCCGCCGAGCGCGCGCGCATGACCAAAGAAATTGCGCGCATCGAGGGCCAGATTGACACGGCCGAAACCAAGCTGGGCAACGAGAGTTTTGTGGCGCGCGCACCGGCTGCGGTGGTGGCGCAGGAAAATGCGCGGCTGACGGGGTTTAAGGACACACTGGCGAAGCTGAAGGAACAGATCGCCGGGCTGGGCTAATCGGGCGGGGCCGAGACTCTCGGCGCTGTATTTCACCGCGCCGCGTTTGGGGGCGCTGCGTTTCCCGGTGCTGTGTTTGGCGGCACAGTGTTTAGCGGCGCTGCATTTCACGGCGCTGTATTTCACGGCGCGGGCCGCGCTGCGTGTCGGGATGCGTCGCGGCACCAATTCCTCGCACATTTTTTCCTGCCCGCCCGGAAACCCTTGGGACACAACGTCCTCCGGCGATCAACACACAAGACCCTTGACCAGAGCGGCTCTCCGGCCGGTGCTGCGTTATTTTTTCTTCAGGAAGAAGAGAAATTCCTTGTTCGCTTCGCCGCTTTCCACAAGATTGTGGCCGGTCTGTTTGGCGAAGGCGGCGAAATCACGCACTGACCCGGGATCGGTCGCGGTGATTTTGAGCACCTGACCGCTGACCAATTCGGTCAGCGCTTTTTTGGCGCGCAGAATCGGCAGCGGGCAGTTCAATCCGCGCGTATCGATTTCTTTAGTGAATTCCATGGCAAGCCGTTTCGGGAGGTAACGCGCTATTTTAGCGATTCCGGATCGGCAGAGGGCGTGTTTAGATTCCTGCAATGACACCGGGGCAGCGGGCATAATTGACTTGCATTCTTGACTTGCATCCCCCTACGCCACCTTACTCCCCGCCTGACTCATGCCCCCCGCTGGCAGCCCGCCGCCCTCCACCTGGTTCGTCCTCGCAGCGCAGCTGCCGGATGACCCGGCGGCACGTATGCGCATCTTGCGCATGCTCGATGCCATGGGCTGCGCCATTTTGCGTGACGGCGTTTTTATTTTGCCCGCTGATGCGGCTTCCCCATCACCGTCGCACCCCGGCTTGGACCGGCTCGGGCAGCACATTTCGGCCGGCGGCGGCTCGTACCACGTGTTGCGCGTCATCAGCGACGCCGCGCAGACGGCCCAGTTTGCGCGCCTGTTTGACCGCAGCACGCGTTATATCGACTTGATTAAAACGGTCGACGGCATCCGCTCCGGTTTTGGCGTAGCGGACCCGACCTCGATGGCGCGTATCTTGATGAAACTGAAGCGTGACTTCGAGGTCATCACGTCGCTCGATTTTTTTCCGAGCGAATCGCGCGAGCGGGCGGCGCGCGTGCTGGCCGGTGCCGATGCCGAGATCCGCCGCATTCTGTTTCCGCAGGAGCGCGAGCTGACCAGCACTGGACAACTGCGCGCACAGCAAAAATTTTTCCGCCGGGTGTGGGTGACGCGCAAACCGCTGTGGGTGGACCGGCTCGCCAGCGCATGGCTGATCCGCCGCTTCATCGACGCCGAGGGCAAAGTGATGTGGATCGAGCGCAACGAGACCCCGCAGGAAACCGCAGTCAGTTTCGGTTTTGAAGGCGCGCTGTTTTGCAACACGGCCACCCAAGTTACCTACGAGGTGCTGCTGGCCTCGTTTGGCCTGGATCAGGACATTGCGCTTAAGCGCATCGCCGGCATCGTGCATGCGCTTGATCTGGGCGGCGATCCGGTGCCGGAGGCAGCGGGAGTGGAGAGCTTGTTGCAAGGCGCGCAGCGCCGCGCACCGGACGAAGCTGCTCTGCTGCCGGAAACCGAGAAGACGTTTGACTTGCTCTACGACGCGTATTTTCAGGCACCGGCCGGTGGGGCTGCGGCAAACCGGCCAGACTGATCTGCGGGCGGCCAGCGGCCAGTCTGGCGGTCTGCGGGCCTGCGCTACGCCGCTGATCTGCGCCACACCATCCTTCGCATCTGCCCATAGCAGGAAACGGCACAAACCGCTTCGCCGCTGCTGCACTGGCCTCGTATCCATCAGGTATCGCCTGACCTGCGCCGGCCCCGCAATGTGCATCGCCCCGGGGCAACCGGCCGCGGCCATCGCGGTCAACAACGGGTGGGCGCGCCCTGCTCCACCCGCGGCGGCCCGCGCTGCCCGCTGCTGCCCTCACCAGACGGCGGCTGACGCCCGCCAGCCTGATCGGCGCGCTCACTGAGCAGGCTGTCCCACAGGATGCGGATGCGTGCATCAATGATCGACAACTGATAAAAATCGCCCTCACCAGAGCAGCGTGCCAGTTGATACTGCTCGATGGCTGCCTGCAGCGCGCCGAGCAAGGCGTAATGCTCGCCGAGCGCCTGATGCTGCGCCAGCCGCTTGCCAGTGGCGGCGTAGCTCTTGGCGAGCAATTGCTGCACCCTCGGGTCAGTGCGATACAACTGCGCCTGGTCACGCAGCAGGGGCAGCGCTTCTGCATGTTTGCCCGCCGCCTGCAGCGCGTCAATCATTTCAAATTGGAGTGCGCGCGCCTGAAATGCCGCCGCAGCGGGCGCAGCAGCATGGCGCTTGATGGCGGCGTGCAGCAATGCCAGCGCGCCATCATTGTCACCAGCAGCGCGGCGGATGCGCGCCGCCAGCGTCTCGAACATGGGGTGGCTGGCGGGGTTGGCGATGCGCGCAAACGCAGCCTGCGCAGCGGCCACGTCGCGGCCCTGCAAATGGGCTTGCGCCAGACCGTAATACGCGGCTGCCGGATGCGCCAGCGTTTTGTCATCGAGCTGCGTCCTGAAATACTTGACGCTATCGCGCACACCGTCAACCGTGGCGTCCGCAGTGGCGCGCAATTTGGCCCGCACCAGATGAAACGTGAGCGTGTCGGCACGCTGCCGGTAGATGCCGCCCTGCGCGCCGCTCTGCCGTCCGCCCTGGGTCCCGCCTTGCCCTCCCCCGCCTTGCCCTCCCCCGCCTTGCACGCGGTTGCGCACGTCGGCAATGCGCTCGGTGGTCAGCGGGTGGCTGCGCACATAGGCCGGTGCATTCGATTCGAGAATGCGGGTGGAGCGCTGCATGCGCTCGAAAAACACCGGCATGGCCGAGACGTCGAAGCCGCCCTTGTTGAGAATGTCGAACCCGACCCGGTCTGCCTCCCGCTCAAAATCGCGCGAGTAGGCAAGCTGCGATTGCACTCCCGCTGCCTGCCCCGCCATCAAACAGCCGCCGGCCACCTGCGGGTTGGAACGCGCCGCCAGCAGGCAAAAAGCCGACATCACCAGGGTCGCCATTGACGAGCGCTGCCCGGCGGCAACGCCGCGCGCAATGTGTTTTTGGGTCAGGTGGCCGATTTCGTGCCCGAGCACACTGGCGGCTTCAGATTCAGATTCGGCCGCCACGATCAGGCCGCTGTTGACGCCGATATATCCACCCAGCAGGGCGAAGGCATTGATCTGCGCATCCTGCAACACGAAGAACTCGACGCTCATGCCCGGCTCAGGGCCGGCCGCGAGCAGGCGCTGCCCCATGTCCTGCACATAGCCCGCGACCTCGGCGTCTTCGACATAGGATGGATCGCGCCGCAGCTCGCGGTAAATCCCCTCGCCGATCTTGCGCTCCATCTGCGGTGA
>JANOYK010000155.1:0-1705 GCA_031428855.1 Burkholderiales bacterium
TCGGTCACGTCAAAAGGGATCTCATCGCTGCACTGCCGCATCACCACCATCCCCTACCATTTACATTAACGCGCCGTAACGCTTCCGGTTCACACCTTTCCCACCGCGTTCACCCCACGTTTCCCGCACGCCCCACACTCCTGACAAGCCGCCCCATGCCCTATCAATCCATCTTCCGCCCAGACTTGTTCAAGGGCCAATCGATCCTCGTCACCGGCGGCGGCTCGGGCATTGGGCGCTGCACCGCGCACGAACTGGCCGCGCTCGGCGCGCGCGTGGCGCTGGCGGGCCGCAAGCGCGAAAAACTCGAAACCGTGCAGCGCGAAATTGCGGATGCCACCGCGCGCGCCGATGCCGCCACGATTCACGTCTGCGACATCCGCGAGGAAGAGACCGTCAAAGCGACGGTAGCGGACGTGCTGGCGCAGCATGGCCGCATCGACGGTCTCGTCAACAACGCCGGCGGGCAATTTCCCGCACCGCTCAAAGACATCTCCGGCAAAGGCTGGGACGCGGTGGTGCGCAACAATCTCACCGGCTGTTTTTTGATGAGCCGCGAGGTCTACAACCAGTGGATGGCTGGGCACGGCGGTGCGATGGTCAACATGCTGGCCGACATCTGGATGGGCATGCCCGGCATGGGCCACTCGGGCGCGTCGCGCGGCGGCATTCTCAACTTCACCGAAACGGCCGCGATTGAATGGGCGCCGGTGCGCATCAACGCCGTGGCACCGGGCCTGATCGCATCGAGCGGGCTGGACACTTACGACGAGCCGTTCAAAAAATCGATGCGTGAGCGTTACAAACAAATTCCGGCAGGCCGCTTCGGCACCGAGAGTGAGGTGGCGGCGGCAATTGTGTATCTGCTCTCTCCCGCCGCTGCCTTCATTTCCGGCGCGGCGCTGCGTATCGACGGTGCCGTGCCGCACGCCAAACGCATCTGGCCGCACACCGGCAACGGCACCAAGTCGCCTGCGTTTGATGGCTTTCATCTCGCCTCGTTCCCCAAAGTATTGCAGGACCAGTAACCGGAGACACGCCATGCACATGACCCAGGAACACGAAGAAGTCGCGCGCACCCTCAAGCGCTTCATCGACAACGAAATCAACCCGCATGTCGACCAGTGGGAAGAGGAAGAAATATTTCCCGCGCACGAGGTGTTCAAAAAACTCGGTGACCTCGGCATGCTCGGCCTCACCAAGCCGGTCGAATATGGCGGCGCAGGCCTCGACTACTCGTTCTCGATGGTGATGGCCGAATCGCTCGGCCATGTCGATTGCGGCGGGGTGCCGATGGCAATTGGCGTGCAGACCGACATGGCAACCCCGGCGCTGGCGCGTTTCGGCTCGCACGAATTGAAGGAGCAATTTCTCAAGCCGTCGATTGCGGGTGACTACGTCGCCTGCATCGGCGTCTCCGAGCCGGGCGCGGGATCGGACGTGGCCTCGATCAAAACCAGCGCAAAAAAAGACGGTGACGACTACATCATCAACGGCGGCAAGATGTGGATCACCAATTCGCTGCAGGCCGACTGGATGTGCCTTCTGGCCAATACCGGCGACGGCGCACCGCACAAGAACAAGACGCTCATATGCGTGCCGATGAAAACCCCCGGCATCACAATCGCCAAGAAAATCCGCAAGATCGGCATGATGTCCTCCGACACCGGCCTGATCCACTTCGACTGTGTGCGGGTGCCGCAGC
>JANOYK010000156.1:0-3985 GCA_031428855.1 Burkholderiales bacterium
CGCGCCGAGGCGCACTGCGAGCCAGCCGCCACCGGCGGCGATGATCAGGCGCGCAGTGCCGGCCAGTACTGGCCAGCCGACCCGACGCGGGCCTTGCGAGGCGAAGTAGAGCGCCACCGCGATACCGGCGCAAACGTAGAAGGGCCCTACCGTGCGCAGGTAGGCCGAGCCGGTGGCATGCACCCTGGCGTCCTGCGTAAACAAATCCATCCACAGATGGGGAAACAAGGCGACGGTGAAACCGATCATTGCGGCGATCAGCGCGCCAAGACCCGCGCCGGCCCAGGCGATGCGTTTGGCGCGCTCGTGCTGGCCGGCGCCGACATGGGTGCCGGTGAGCGGCACCAGCGCGGCACCGACCGCGAAGGTGAGTGGCACCATCAGCAATTCGAGGCGCACGCCGACGCCGTAGCCGGCCAGTGCATCGACGCCAAAGCGCGCCACCACGCCGGTAAGGATCAGGGCCGCGAGTACGGTCTGAATTGCCGAGAGTGAGGAGAGCAGGCCGACGCCGAGAATCTCGGCAAAATTGCGGCGCTCCCAATGCTGGCCGCGCAGGCGCAGACGCAGCTTGCCTGCGCCCGCATGGTCCTTGGCGAGCAACACCAGCAGGGCCACCATGCCCACCGCGTGGCCGATCACATGCGCCCACGCGGTGCCGGCAATGCCGGCGCTTTGCGTGAGCGCCGCAGTGAGCGGAAGATGCACCAGCGCCGCGCCACTCATCACGATGGCCGGCAACAAGGTGTTGCCCTGGCCGCGCAGCGCGTTGGCGCAAAAATTGGCGACCCACACCAGGGGTGCGCCGGAAAACAAAATCACCGAGTAGGTCATCGCATAGCCAAACGGCGCACCCGCGCCGCCGAGCAGGCGATACAGCGGCGGGCCGATCAGCAGCATCAGCACGGCAAAGATCACACCCAAGCCAACCCCAAGCAGCACGGCGTGCGCGAGCAGCGATTCGGCGCGCGCGTGATCCCCGGCGCCGAGCGCGCGTGCAATCGCGGAGGACACGCCGCCGCCGATCGCGCCACCCGAGAGCATTTGCATCATCATCACAAACGGGAACACCAGCGCGAGGCCCGCGAGCGGCGCGGTGCCGAGGCGGCCGACGTAGTGGGCGTCGGCAATGCTCACCGCCGACTGAAACAGCACCAGCACCACGCCGGGCCAGGCGAGGCGCCACACGCTCGGCAGGATCGGCGCGCCAAGAAGTGGTGAAGTGCGTGGCGAAGCGCGTGGCGCGGCACCAGGGGGTGGTGCGATGGTCAATGGACGCCGGCCGGAGAGCCGCTCCCATCAACGCTTCTGGCGAATGACCATTGAAGAATGGCTTGTACCAAGGGTTTTCGGCCGGTCATCAAACGAATCGCCAAGCCAATGCAAGAAATTGTCTGTGGCAGGGGGCAGATGGAAAGCGGCGCAGCGCTCAGTTTGACTGGCTCACCACAGCGATGGCTGCGATTGCTTCGGCTGGTTTGCGTTCCTTGCCGCTCCAGCGCTGCACCGTCTTGACTGCACGATCCATGTAGAGATAGATCACCGGGGTCAGATACAGGGTGAGGAACTGCGACACCAGCAGGCCGCCGACCACTGCCATGCCGAGCGGCACGCGCGTCTCGCCGCCTTCACCAAAGCCGAGCGCGACCGGCAGGATGCCGGCCAGCGCTGCCATCGTCGTCATCATGATTGGGCGGAAGCGGATCACGCAGGCCTGATAAATCGCCTCGGCTGCGGGGGTGCCCTCACCGCGCTCTTTTTCAATCGCGAAGTCGATCATCATGATTGCGTTCTTTTTGACGATGCCGATCAGCATGATGACGCCAACGAAGGCATAGAGCGATAAATCGATCTTGAACAGATACAAAGTCAACAGCGCGCCCATGCCGGCCGAGGGCAGGCCGGACAAAATCGTGATCGGGTGAATGAAGCTCTCGTACAAGATGCCCAGCACGATGTAGATCACCAGAATCGCGACCAGCAGCAGCACGCCCATGCCTTGCAGCGAATCCTGGAACGCCTGCGCGCTGCCCTGGAAGTAACCGTTCATCGAGGCCGGCATGCCCATCTCGCGCTCGGCTTCGCGCACCCGGTCTACCGCATCGCCCAGGGCTACGCCTTCAGCCAAGTTGAACGAGATAGTCACCGACGGCAACTGCCCGGAGTGGTTCACCGTCAGCACCTGGTTCTTGCGCGTCACGCGCGCCACTGCATCGAGCGGCACCAGCTTGCCTTGGGTGGAGCGCACGTAAATCTTGGAGAGCGAGGCCGGGTCGTTCTGGAATTCGGGCGCGACTTCGAGGATCACCTGATACTGCGCGGTGGCACCGTAGATGGTCGAAACCTGGCGCGTGGAGAACGAACTGGTGAGCGCCTCCTGCACCTGACCGACGGTGAGGCCGAGCTGCGGCAGCTTGTCGCGGTCAATGTCGAGTGTGAGAGTAGGGCTGTTGTTGAACAGGTTGGAGCTGACATCCTGCAAGCCTTCGATCTTGCGAAAGCGCGTGAGGAACTTGTCGGACCAGTCGTACAACTCTTCCAGATCGCCGCCTTGCAGCGTGTATTGATACTGCGCCGAGGTGAGCAGGCCGCCGATGCGGATCGGCGGCGGATTTTGAAACGCGATGCGGATGCCCGGCACCCCTGCTACTTTGCCGCGCAGCCGCCCGATGATCTCGGCCGGTTTGGCTTTGCGTTCGGTCGAGGGCTTCAAGCGGATGAACAAGGTGCCGTTGTTGGAGGTGGCGCGCGGCCCGCCAGCACCGACGGTGGAGTTGACCGCGAATACATCCGGGTCTTCAGCCACGATTTCGGCCACGCGGTTTTGGCGCTGCGCCATCGCGGTGAACGAGGTGTCTTGCCCGCCTTCGGTAAAACCGATGATGAAGCCGGTGTCGCCTGACGGCAAAAATTCTTTAGGCACTTGGGTGTAAAGCCAGGCGGTGGCGCCGAACGTGACCAGGAACACCACGAACACGACGCGATGCTGGCGCAGCGCCCACTTGAGCGATGTGTCGTAGCCCTTGAGCATGAGCTCGTAGCCGTGCTCAAACAGGTTGAACAGCCAGCCGTGTTTCTCGCCCTTGTGCGAGCGCACGAAGCGGCTGCACATCATCGGCGTAAGCGTGAGCGAGACCAAGGCCGACACCAGAATCGCGGCGCAGATGGTGACCGCAAACTCGTGCAGCAGACGCCCGACAATGCCGCTCATGAACATCACCGGGATGAACACGGCGACCAGCGAGAGCGTCATCGAGATAATCGTGAAGCCGATCTCCTTCGAGCCTTTGAGCGAGGCCTCCATGGGCGATAGACCGGCTTCGATGTGGCGCACGATGTTTTCGAGCATGACGATGGCGTCGTCCACCACAAAACCGACTGCGAGCGTGAGCGCGAGCAAAGAGAGGTTGTCGAGGCTGTAGCCGAACACGTGCATCAGCGCGAAGGTGCCGATCACCGAAATCGGCAGCGCCACCGAGGGAATCAGCGTGGCCGACAAATTGCGCAGGAACAAAAAGATCACCAGCACCACCAGGCAGGCGGCGAGGATCAGGGTGAATTTGACATCGTGGATCGCGGCACGGATCGACAGGGTGCGGTCAAAAAAGATTTGGATGTCAATCGCAGGCGGCAACTTCGCCTGAAACGCCGGCAGGATGCGCTTGATCGCATCCACCGTTTCAATCGTGTTGGTGCCGGGCTGGCGGTAAATCGCCAGCACGATGGCGCGCTTGCCGTTGAACCACGAGGCCGCGCGCGTGTTCTCCACGCTGTCGACCAGATTGGCGACCGATTCAAGCTTGAGCGGGGCGCCGTTGCGGTAGACCACCGTGAGGCCCCTGTAGGCGGCGGCATTTTCGAGCTGGCCATTCGAGCGCACGGCCAGCACCTGGCGCGCGCCTTCCATGATGCCGGTCGGTTTGTTGACATTGCCCTGCACGATGGCGGCCTGTACTTCATCGAGGCCGACGCCGGCCGCAGCCAG
>JANOYK010000157.1:0-15148 GCA_031428855.1 Burkholderiales bacterium
GATGGTGTCGCGTGCTGACGCCACTTTGGCTGTGCCGACGCTGGCGCTGGTGTGCAATATCTGGCGTTGCAGATTGGTGAGGTCCACCACATCGCCATCGGCAATCGTGATGGTGCCAACGCCTGCGGTGGCGAGGTAGAGCGCGGCGGGCGAGCCCAAGCCGCCCGCGCCGATCACCAGCGCGTGACCGGCGATGATGCGCTCCTGCCCTTCAATGCCGATTTGCGGCAGCAGGATGTGGCGCGAGTAGCGCAGCAACTGGTCGTCGTTCATGGCATTGAGTTTATGGCTGCGGTGCGCCCATTAAGACGCGCCCATCAAAACAAAGCCCACCGTTGGGAGGGGGTGGCCGGGGCCGTACTTGGCAGTGTGCGGGCGCCGTGTGCGCTGCTTTATTTTTTCGTCTCAGCGGTCTTCGCGCCGGGGATGTCTTTCGACTTTTCGCCTTTGACCGGCTGGCCCTTGAGCAGGTTGATTGCTTGCTGATACTGGAAGTCTTCCTTGCTGCCATATTCGAGACGCACCGGCGGTTTGTCTTCGCCTTTGTCACCCTCGGGCTTGGCGGCCGGTTTGGGTTCGGGTTTGGCTTCCGGTTTGGCGACGGGGGTTTTCTCTGCGTCCGGGTCTTTGTCGTTGGTCAAATGCCCGGCCAGATCCGCTTCGCGCGAGCGCGAAGGGCGCTTGTCGCCTTCTGCGGTTTCATGCACCAGCCAATCAGGCACGATGCCCTTGGCCTGGATCGAGCGGCCCGACGGTGTGTAGTAGCGCGCGGTGGTGAGCTTCATGCCGGCCCCGTTCGACAGATTGATCTTGGTTTGCACCGAGCCTTTGCCGAAGGTTTGCTGGCCCATGATGATGGCGCGCTTGTGGTCTTGCAGGGCACCGGCCACGATCTCGGAGGCGGAGGCCGAGCCGTCGTTGACCAGCACCACAATCGGCACGTTTTTGATGCTGGCCGGCAGCCCGCGCAGCATGTCTTCGCGCGCGCGGAAGGCGTACTCGTCGGGCGAAGCGAGGTAGTCGTGTTTGGTGTCGGGCAGGCGGCCGTTGGACGACACCACCAGCGTTTTCGGTTCAAGGAACGCGGCTGACACGCCGATCGAGGCGTGCAGCAGACCTCCCGGATTGTTGCGCAGATCAAGCACGATGCCCGACAGCTTGCCGTTCGACTCTTTGTACAGGCGCTCAAGGTTGCGCGCGAGGTCAGCTACGGTCGGCTCCTGGAATTGCGTGATACGCACGTGTGCGTAGCCCGGCTCGGTCACCTTGGCTTTGACGCTTTGCACCTTGATAACTTCACGCACCAAGGTGAATTCAAGCGGCTTGGTCTCGCCCTTGCGTACCACCGTGAGCTTGATCGAGGTGCGCGGTTTGCCGCGCATTTTTTTGACCGCCTCGTTGAGGGTGATGCCCTTGGTCGAGGTGTCGTCGATCTTGACGATCAGGTCGTTGGCCTTGATGCCGGCCCGAAACGCGGGCGTGTCTTCAATTGGTGACACCACTTTCACGTAGCCGTCTTCAGCGCCGACTTCAATGCCGAGGCCGCCAAATTCGCCTTTGATGCCGGTCTCAAACTCTTTGTTCTCTTCCGGGTCGAGGTAAGACGAGTGCGGGTCGAGTTCGGTGAGCATGCCCTTGACTGCGCCGGTCAACAGCTTCTTGTCTTCGACCGGGTCGACGTAGCCTTGCTTGATGTTGCCGAATACTTCAGCCAGGGCCTGGATTTCCGGCAGCGGCAACGGGCTGCGCGCATCGCGCTGGGCGATGGCCGAAAAGTTGAGACCCAACAGCAGGCCGGCAGCGATGCCCAGACCCACCAAACCTGATTTTTGCCATTTGCCGATCATGTTGCGCTCCCGATCGCCATCTTGTGATGGCGGCTGTGATGGTCCCGGTGCCGGGACTGGTCAAGCTTGGACTGCTGAACTGTCAATTAGTGCCACGTAACGCCTGTTTGTTACCTGCGCTTACCTTTTGATCCAGCTAAGCGGATCAAACGGCGACCCCTTGAACCTGACTTCAAAGTATAGACCCGTTTCCGGGTTGCCGCCGCTATTGCCGACGCGCGCAATCGTGTCGCCGCTGCCTACCGTTTCTCCGGCTTGCTTATATACGGTCTCGTTGTTGCCGTAGATGCTTAAATATTCTGCGCCGTGGTCAACAATCATCAAATTGCCGAAACCGCGCATCCAATCGGCAAACACCACGCGCCCAGGGGCGATGGCTTTGACTTCCTCACCTTGGGGCGCTTTGATGAACCAGCCTTTCCAGGTGGTGCCGCCATCTTCACGCGGGGTGCCAAAGCGGCTCGCCAGCTCGCCGCGAACCGGCCAACGCAGCTTGCCTTTCAGGGTGGCGAAGGCACCGGCAAAGCCGGACTCGGGCGTCGTGTCGGTGCGCTCGCCGGGGCGGCTGGTTTTGTCCGCTGGCGGGCGCGCCGGACGCACCGGGCGCACCATTTGCGCCAGCTTCAGGATCAGGCTGGTCAGGCGTTTTTCATTTTGTTCCAGCGTAAACACTTCCTTGCGCTGGGTGCGGATTTTGGATGAAATTTCGCGCAGCATCTTGCGCCGCGCCGCGGATTCTTTTGCTAGCTGGGCGCGCTCGGTGCGTTGCCGGGTTTCGATGTCGGCCAGCTCGATCGACTTGTCGCGTGCCGCGCCGGCCAGATGCTGCAGGTGTTTCAGACTGCCGCGCAAGCTCTCGATCAGGCGCGCCTCGGCGCGCGAGGCGTAGCCGGCGTAATGCAACTGGCGCGCAGCGGCGGCCGGGTTTTCACCGGAGAACAGCATTTGCAGATAACCGCGCTCGTGGTGGATATATTGATCGCGGATCAGACGCTCCAGCCGCCGCACCTGGTCATCAGCATTCTCTTTGGCGCTTTTGCTTTGGCGGCCGAGATCATGCAGGCGCTTTTCCACCTCCTGGCGCTCACCTTGCAGATTGCGCAGCTCGCGGTTGGCTTCTGAAATCGCCCGCTCTGATTCGCGCAGCGCATCAGCCGCCTCGGTGCGGTTGCCCTCAGCCCCGGTGATTTCTTTTTTCAGCGTCTCGATGCGCGCGCGCAGTTCTTTGAGTTCGTCGGCAGTGGCGGCTTGTGCCGCAGCGCCGCTGGGGAGCAGCAGCGCAAGCAGCGAAAGTAACAGCGGCAAGAGCCATCTGCCACGCGCCGATAGACTCGATACGCGCCGCAGCCAGTGTGGGCGCAGCGGATGCGCCACATGCGCAACACGAGCCGCATGCGCAACACGAGCCGCATGCGCGAGACACCGGCGGGCTGGTGCGGGCGCGGCGGCAAGGTTCAAGTTTTGGCTTTCCCCTGCGCGGCAACGGCGGCCTGGGCAGCGGCGATCTCTGCAGGGTCGGCCAGGTAATAACTGCGGATCGGCTTGAGGGCGTCATCGAGTTGGTACACCAGCGGCTGCGCGGTCGGGATATTGAGTTCGACAATGGCGTCGTCGCCGATGCCGTCAAGATATTTGATGAGCGCGCGCAGGCTGTTGCCGTGCGCGGCGATCAGCACACGCTTGCCCGCGCGCAGCGACGGCGCAATCGCCGACTCCCAATAGGGCAGCACGCGCGCGACCGTGTCTTTGAGACACTCGGTGGCAGGCAGATCAGCCGCTGCCAGAGCGGCGTAGCGCGCGTCAAAGCGCGGGTGGCGCGGATCGTCCAGCGCCAGCGGGTTGGGGGCGATGGCATAGGCGCGCCGCCAGATCAGCACCTGCGCATCGCCATACTGCGCAGCGGTTTCGGCCTTGTCCAGCCCTTGCAGCGCGCCGTAGTGGCGCTCGTTGAGGCGCCAGTGTTTTTCCACCGGCAGCCAGAGAGCGTCGAGTTCTTCGAGCGTGGTGTGCAGGGTTTTGATGGCGCGCTTGAGCAGCGAGGTGTAGGCGATGTCAAAGCCATAGCCGCGCGCTTTGAGCAGACGACCGGCCTGCTGCGCCTCTGCCACCCCGGCGCGGGTGAGGTCGACATCGGTCCAGCCGGTAAAACGGTTTTCCAGATTCCAGGTGGATTGGCCGTGGCGCATCAGAACAAGTGTGTGCATGAGAGGGAAAGGTGCGGCGTGAAGAAGAGGGCGGAAGTGAGGCGGGGGGAGTGGGGCGTGAGAGAAACGGCGGCGCAAAAAACAGGGCTGGCGGCAGACGCAGACGTGCGGCAAGCACAGGGCGAGGCGAGGCAGGCTGGCGAAGCGGGCCAGTGTGACCGGGTATTTTATAATCAGCGGCTTGGCTTTCTGAGATTGCGCCGCATATGCCCGCTGCCCGGGTTTACGAAGATATTTTCGATTTGATCGGCAAGAGCGAGGAAATCGAGCAGGCGTCGCTGGCGATGAAGGCGATTGCGCATCCGCTGCGGCTCAAAGTCTTGTGTGTGCTGGCCGGCGGCGAGTTGCCGGTGTCCGACATCATGGAGGCGGTCGGCACCTCGCAAAGCAATGTGTCGCAGCACCTGGCGATCTTGCGCGCCAAGAAAATTTTGAAAACGCGCAAAGACGCGAACAAGGTGCATTACCGGATTGCGGACGAGCGCACCGTCAAGCTGGTCGGTCTCATGCGTGAAGTGTTTTGCGAGATGCCGCCCAATAATCAACGAGTGAAAAGGAATAGAAGTGATTGAAGGACTTCCCGGGTTTCAAAAATTTGCCCTCGACAACTGGCCGTTGATCGCGGTCGCGTTCGCGTCTGGCGCGATGTTGATCTGGCCCTACGCGGCCGGCGCGCGTGGCGGCGGCGCGCGTCTCTCGACCTTGCAGGCGACCCGTCTCATCAACGATTCAGACGCGGTGGTGATCGACATCCGCGATCAGGCCGACTATGCGCGCGGCCACATCATCAATGCCAGAAACATTCCCGACAAAGTGTTGAACGAGCGCAAGGCCGAGATTGACAAGCTCAAGGGCAAGCCGGTGATCGTCAGCTGCGATTCCGGCACGCGCGCGGGCGCGAGCGCTGACAAGCTGCGCGCACTCGGCCTGACCGAAGTGTTTACGCTGCAAGGCGGCCTCGCCGCCTGGCGTGCCGCCGGTTTGCCGGTGAGCAAATAGGCGCTGCGGTCAGGGCCGGGCGCTGCACCGCAGGCCACACCAGACCAGACCACACCAGACCACACCAGACCACACCACACCAGACCACACCACCCCAGACCACCCGGCAGCGCGTACTTCATGCTTCACCATTTCCTCCCAGCCTCACACTCCCCAATTGATTGGCTCAAAGAATCGAAGGAATTCTCATGGCGCAACCCAAAATCACCATGTACAGCACCGCCGTCTGCCCGTTTTGCGTGCGCGCCGAGGCGCTGCTCAAATCCAAGGGCGCGGCGGTCGACGAAAAAATCCGGATTGACCTGGACCCGGCCCAACGCGACCTAATGATGCAAAAAACCGGCCGGCGCACCGTGCCGCAAATTTATATCGGCGACAAACACGTCGGTGGCTTTGACGACCTGGCCGCGCTGGACCGTGCTGGCGGCCTGGAGCCGCTGCTGCAGGGCGCGGCCTGATTCCGCTTTCGCTCCCGTTTTATTAACGCCCGCCCAGCGGGCATCACAAGGAAGTCTCATGGCAGAACCCACCGCCGCGCCCGCCGATTCAACTGCAAGCCAGAGCGCCGCTGACCCCGGCACCGAGCCCGTGTTCAATCTCGAAAAAATCTATGTCAAGGACATGTCGATCGAGATTCCCAACGCCCCCGGCATTTTTGCCGAGCAGGAAACCCCGGCCCTGGAGACCACGCTCAACATCAACGCCGACCAGTTTCAGGAAGGCTATGTCGAAGTTGTTGTCACCGCCACGGCCACTACCAAAGCCAAGGACAAAGTAGTGTTCCTGGTCGAAGTCGCGCAAGCCGGCATTTTTCAGATGCGCAACATTCCGGCCGAACAGATGGACCCGATTGTCGGCATTCACTGCGCCAGCATTGTGTTCCCCTATCTGCGCGCCAACGTGGCCGACATGGTGACGCGTGCCGGCTTCCCCGCGCTGCACTTGCCCAACATCAACTTTGAGGCGTTTTACGCCCAGCGGCTGGAGCAACTGCGTCAGAACGCAGAAGCCGGTCAGGCTGCGCCCACCGCGCCTGCGCCGACCAAACTGCAATAAGACGGAACGTGAGAAGGTGAGCACCATGCGCAAGCCGCTTTTTCCACGGTTTCCCCGGTTTCTGCAGGGTCCGCAGTTGTCCCGGTATGCGCCGGGCCGGTTCGCTGTTGCTGTGGCGGTTGCGGGGGCTGTAGTTGCGGCACCTGCCGTGCTTGCGACAGTGGTCACGCTGGCCGCCTTGACCAGCGCTTCGGCCTCGGCGGCAGATTTCCGCTCCGTGACCGACGCAACGATTCTCTACGACGCCCCCGCGGTGCGCGGCAAAAAGCTCTACGTCGCGCCGCGCGGCATGCCGGTCGAAGCGGTGGTCGTTAACGAGGCGTGGGTGCGGGTGCGTGACAGAACTGGCGAGATGACCTGGATCGAGCGCAAGTTTCTGTCCGAAAAGCGCACCGTGGTCGTTACTGTACCGGGCACCGTTGTGCGTGAGCAGGCCAGTGACAGCGCCAAGGCCGTCATCACTGTCGCACAAGATGTGGTGCTCGAACTGGCCGAGCCGCCGGCGTCGGGCTGGGTGCGCGTGAAACATCGCGACGGTGCCACCGGCTTCGTCGCCATCGGTCAGGTGTGGGGCCTGTGAGCGTGCCGCACCGGTCCCTGCGCTGCGCATGAAAGTCTGCATTCTCGGTGCGGGTGCGTGGGGCACCTCGCTCGCGGTCGCGCTGGCGGCGTCGCATCAGGTTACCCTGTACGCCCGCGAAGACGGCCTGCCCGAAGCGATGCAGGCGGCGCGCGAGAACCAGCAGTTTCTGCCTGGCATCTCGATCCCGCTACCGGTCACGCTGACGGGTGATTTTGCGCGGGCAATCCAGAGCGATCTCATCATCGCGGCCACCTCGGTTGCCGGTTTGCGGCCGACCTTGAAACAACTGCGCGCATTGGGCAGTAACGTGCCGGTCATCTGGTTGTGCAAAGGGTTTGAGGCTGGCACGTCCAAGCTGCCGCACCAGATTGCGCTCGATGAATTGGCCGCGGGCGTACGCTATGGCGCGCTAAGCGGCCCAAGCTTCGCGATTGAAGTGGCACGCGGCCTGCCGGTCGCGCTCACCTTGGCGTCGCCCGACAATGCTTTTGCCACCGAGACTGCCGCGCAATTGCACGGCGGCATGATCCGCATCTATTCGAGCAATGACATCGCCGGGGTCGAAATTGGCGGTGCCGTCAAAAACGTGATGGCGATTGCCACCGGCATTTCCGATGGACTAGGCCTTGGTCACAACGCGCGCGCGGCGCTCATCACGCGCGGCCTGGCCGAAATGGCACGCCTCGGCGTCGCCCTCGGCGGCAAGATGGAAACCTTCATGGGCCTCACCGGCATGGGCGACCTGATCCTCACCGCCACCGGCGACCTCTCGCGTAACCGCACCGTCGGCTTGAAACTCGCGTCCGCACAAAAACTCGATGATGTGCTCCGCAGCCTGGGCCATGTCGCCGAAGGTGTCTACACCGCGCGCGAAACGCTGGCGCTAGCGCAGAAATATGGTGTTGACATGCCGGTCACCCGCGCAGTGTGCGCGGTGCTGTTCGAGGGTGCGAAGCCGCGTGACGCGGTGGCGAGCTTGCTCGCGCGCGAGGCGCGCAGCGAGTAGCGCTTCCGTCGGGCGGGAAGGGTGCTGCCCGGAGAAGCCCATTCCATGCGGTTGTGCGCAGTGAGGCTCGCGCCGCCCTTGTCTACCAACGGTTTCCGGCTGGTGCGTTAAACCCCGCCGTTAAACCCCGCCGTTAAACCCCAACTGCCGCCACGCCTCCATCACCACCACTGCCACCGCGTTGGAGAGATTGAGGCTGCGGTTGTCTGGCCGCATCGGAATGCGCAGGCGCTGCGCGGCTGGCAAGGTGTCGAGCAGGTCGGCGGGCAGGCCGCGCGTTTCGGGGCCGAATACGAATACGTCTTCGTCCTGAAAGGTTGTCTCGCTATAGACCCGGCTGTTTTTGGTCGACAGCGCGAACACGCGGCCGCTCTGCAACTGCCCTGAGATCGTTGCGGCACAAGGCTGCCAGCCTGCATGCAGTTTGACGCTGGCGTATTCGTGATAGTCGAGGCCGGCGCGGCGCAGGTCTTTGGCGTCCATCCGGAAGCCGAGCGGCTCGACCAGATGCAACTGCGCGCCGGTGTTGGCGGCGAGGCGGATGACGTTGCCGGTGTTGCCGGGAATTTCCGGTTGGTAGAGAACGATGTGGAGCATCGCCCCGTTGACCTTGGTTGGTTGCGTTTGTTCGGCGTGTTGCTGCTTGTTGCGCTTGTTGCTGCTGCTTGTTGCGCTTATTGCTTCGGTTGCTTCGGTTGCTTCGGTTGCTTAGTTAAGCGCGGTGGCGAGCTGCCGCCGGTAGTGCGACACCAGCTCGGCAAAATCGGGATTGCCGGCCAGCATGCTGAAGACGTTAATCATGGCTTTGCGCGCGCCGTCTTCGTGCAGCTTGCGGTCACGCAGGACGATGGCGAACAGGTGCTCAAGCGCTTGGTCAAACACGCCGTCGGCAATCAGCGCTTGGGCCAGGGCATAGCGGGCTTCGAGGTCGTCCGGATTGGCGGCGGCTTTTTTGGCCAGCACGGCGGTCTCGGGCAGGTCTTGCGCCGATTTGAGCACTTCGACCTGGGCGCGGATGCCGTCGCGCCGGTTCATCTTGGCGACGCGCTCGGCCTGCTCGCCGGCCACTGGCGGAAAGTCGATTTCACCCAAGTGTTTGATCGCGTCGTCAAACGCGCCGGCCATCATTTCGATTTCGGCGAGGTCGAGTTTGACATCGGTGCTGGCGGGGTTGAGGGCGAGCGCGGCCTTGAGGGTGTCGACGGCACCGGGCAGGTCGCCGCTTTGCGCCAGCGCCATGGCTTCGGCGCGTTTGACATCGACCGGGCTGGCCGGGGCGGCGGCGGGCACGGCGTTTTTTAACGCGGCGGCGGCTTCGGGCATCGCTTGCGCGAACATCTGGGAGATTTTTTCAAAGAAGGCTTTGATCTGGCCTTCGGGCTGCGCCCCCATGAACTGGTCCGCCAATTGGCCGCCGACGATGGCCACCACATAGGGGATGCTGCGCACGCGAAAGGCTTGCGAGAGTTCCGGGTTTTCGTCCGAGTTGACCTTGACCACTTTGACCTTGCCGGCGTACTGCGCGCCGACTTTTTCGAGCATCGGCGTGAGCGCCTTACACGGGCCGCACCAGGGCGCCCAGAAGTCGACCACCACCGGCATCTGCATCGACGCGGCCATGACTTCGGCTTCGAAGGTGGCGGTGGTGACATCGGTGACGCCGCCAGAAGGTTCAGCGGCAGGCGGCGTGTGGGGATGCTGTTGATGCTGGGGGGAGGCGGCGGGCTGGTTCATGTGGGGGAGACCTGAGAGCGTGATGAGGTGATGACGTGCGGCGTGCGGCGGTGGAAGCAGGGGAATGCCGGAGATGGTGCCGGTGCCGGCGTATTTCAACCGGCGGCAGATCGCGGCGCGATTTTACGTCGATGTGGTGGATGCGGTCATGCAGTCAGCGCGGCGCACGCGAGGGCGGCGCGCTACGCGCGCCATGCCTGCGGCAGCGTGCGCGCCACCACCCAGTTGGTCACATACGCTGCTCCGGCATCTTTGAGCACGCGTGCCATTTCATCCAGGCTGGCACCGGTCGTCATCACGTCATCAACCACCGCCACACGCATGCCCCTGAGCGGCAGATCGCAGACGAACGCCCCCTTGATGTTGCGGGCGCGTTCACTCCACGGCAATTGCGCTTGCGGCGGCGTGTTGCGGATGCGCCGCACCGCGCGCGCATTGAGCGCAATACGCCGCCGCGCAGCGATCGGCCGCGCCAGTTCGAGCGCTTGATTGAAGCCGCGCTCCGACAGACGCGCCGGTGCGAGCGGCAGCGGGATGATGAGGTCTACCCTGGCGTCTGCTGCCGTGTGCGCGTCCGCGTCCGCTTCTGTGTCCGCCTTCGAGACACCAGCGGCACTGACTGCAGCATCGAGCAGCCCGGCCAGAAAGTGCGACAGACCAAGCGCGTGGTGATATTTGAACGCCTGCACTGCGTGATCGAGCGGGTCGCCATAGGCCAGCGCGGCGACGGTGGTGTCGTAGTGCGGCGGCTGCGTCAGACAGCGGCCACAGCGCTGCCCAGCGGCGGCGGGCAGGGCGCAGCATGGGCAGCGCGCGGCCGGCAAGGGCGGAAACGCCGCCACGCAGCCGGCGCAGACCGGCGCGGTGGCGCTGCCATCGCATAAATAGCAATCCTGCTCAGCGGCCAATGCGCGCAGGCCGGCCCGCAGCTTGCTCTGCGGGTTGCTCCGCAGATTGGCACACAGAGTGGCCCACGGCGCGCTCCACGGCATCATGCCGGCCTTGGGCGCACGCGAGTCAAAAACAGGGCAATGGGGGACAATGCGCGCCTCATGAAATGTTGACGGGGTTTGATCCATGTTTCGCTACATTGTCACGCAATTGCTGGCTGCGCTGGCTGGCACGCAATCCGCTGCCAAGGCCATCGCACTGGCCGCCATGCTGACCACGGCGCTGACCACTGCGTTGACCATGCTGACCGCCGCGCCAGCCCGCGCCGCCACATCTGCAACAGTGCGCATCGCCTACATCGATCCGCTCTCCGGCCCATTCGCCAACACCGGCGAGTCGGCACTCAAGCACTTTCGCGCGGCGGTGGAGCGCGCGTCGGTCAAGGCGCTCCTCAAAGGCGGCCGCATCGAGATCGTGCCGTTCGACAACAAAGCCTCGGCGCAGGAGGCGCTGGTGCAGTTGCGCGCTGCGATTGACCAGGGCATCCGCTTCGTGTTGCAGGGCCAAAGCTCGGCGGCGGCGCTGGCGTTGATTGACGCCATCGACAAGCACAACGCGCGCAACCCGGGCAAGGAAGTGCTGTTCCTCAACTACGCCGCGCTCGATCCCGACCTCACTAATGCCAAGTGCAGTTTCTGGCATTTCCGCTTCGATGCGCCGGTCGATATGCGCATGGAAGCCTTGGTGGAAGCCATTGTCCGCGATGGCACCGCAAAAAACATTTATCTGATCGGGCAGGATTATTCGTTCGGGCGCAGCGTCGCACAGCACGCGCGCGCGATGCTGGCGCGCAAACTGCCCGCCGCGCGCATTGTGGGTGACGACCTCCACCCGATCGGCACGGTGCGCGATTTCGCGCCCTACATTGCCAAGATCAAAGCGGCCGGTGCCGATGCCGTGGTCACCGGCAACTGGGGCAACGACCTCGCGCTGCTGGTCAAGGCGGCGCGCGAGCAGGGCTTCGGCGGCAGCTTCTACACCTTCTATGCAGGCTCGCCCGGCACGGTGACGGCAATTGGCAAGGCGGGCGTGGACAAGCTCAAGCAGGTCAATGAATGGCATGCCAACGTGCAAGTCAATGGTAAACGCCTGCTCGAGCCTTTCGCCCACGAATTCAGGCAGCGCTATGGCGAAGAATTCCGCTATCTGCGTTTTCTGACCCTGACTGACATGGTTGCCACCGCACTGGCCCAGGCCGGCGGCAGCGACCCGCAGCGCACCGCGTTCGCGCTCGAAGGCATGCGCGTGGCCACACCGGCGGGGGAAGTGTCGATGCGCGCGCTCGATCATCAGTTGATTGCGCCGCTGTATGTCTCGACGCTGGCACTGACGGCGAAGCAGGGCGGCGCGGCCGAGGTGGCGCTGGATACAGAACAGACCGGGTTCGGTTTCAAGACCGATGCGCGGATTGAGGGCTATGCCACGGCCCAGCCGACCTCGTGCGTGATGACGCGGCCTGCGCGCGTGGTGCGATGAGTGCAGCCGGCCCGCCGCCAGTGGTGCCATTGCCATCAGTGGCACCAGTGCCATTAGTACCGTCAGTGCTGTCACCTGCGGTACCATCAGTGCTGTCACCTGCGCCGGTTGACGAGCCTTTTTTCGCCGAGCGCCGTGCGTTAAAGCGCCAGTTCAACCGCGCCGCTACATCGTTCGCCAGCGGCGATGCCCTGCATTGCGAGGTGGCGGCGCGCATGCACGAGCGCCTGGGCTACGTCAAGTTGCAACCGGCGCGCGTGCTCGATTTGGGTTGCGCCACCGGCGCAGCGGCCCCCGCCTTGCGCGCGCTCTATCCCAAGGCGCGGCAGATTGGGGTTGATTTCGCGTTCGAGATGGCGCGCAGCGCGGCGCGGCCCGAGTCGTGGCTGGCGCGCCTGCGCGGCGCGCAGCGCGATGCCGTGTGTGCCGACATGGCGGCGCTGCCACTGGCCCATTCGAGTGTGGGCCTGGTGTGGTCTAACCTCGCCCTGCACTGGCTCGACGACCCCGAACCGGCCTTGCGTGAGGCGCACCGTGTGCTCGAACTGGGCGGCCTCTTGATGTTCAGCACCCTCGGCCCGGACACGCTGCGCGAGTTGCGCGAGGCCTGGAGTGAGGCGGAGGCGGGCGGTGGCAGCGGTGCGGGTGGCGCGGTGGCCGCTGGAACGGCGGCAAGCGGCGCAGTCCCCCCCGCCCCGGCGCGCTGGCACGTCAAACGCTTCATTGATCTGCACGACATCGGCGATCTGCTGGTCAAGACCGGTTTTGCCACCCCGGTGATGGACATGGAAAAAATTGTGCTGACCTATGACTCAGTGGCGCGGCTGGTGGCCGACCTGCGCGCTACCGGCTCGCTCAACGCCATGCAGGGGCGCAGCCGCGGGCTGGGCGGCAAACACGCCCAACAGCGCATGCAGGATGCCTATGAAACCCGGCGCGTTGACGGGCGGCTGCCCGCGACCTTTGAAGTGGTCTACGGCCATGCCTGGAAAGCGCCGTCGCGCAAAACCGCAGGGGGCGACAGCGTGGTGCGTTTTGTCGAGCGAGCGCGCAATGCGGCCCGGTAGGTTTTTCGGGCTGCTATAATCGCGCGGTTTTGACGGGAGCTTTGTGCAGCGCGGTAGTCAGTTTGCGCAAAGTGCGAGGCTGGCGCGGGGGTAGTGCGGTGCTCAGCCGCAGCGAGCGGATTGCCACGGTGACCGTCACGCAGCGCCAGCCTTCATAGCACCATTCACTTATAGATAAATGACGAGGTCGTGATGTTTGCAGGAAATCATCTGAAAAACGCAGCCGCCGCCGGCTCTGCCGCACTGCTGGCGCTGCTCGCCGCGCCGCTCGCCTGGGCCAACAAGTCCGTCGACATGGTGGGCGGCCCGGCGGTCAACCAGCTCAATTTGCACGCCCCCGCCACCAAAATTGCGGCCGATATTTACGACCTGCACACCGGCATGCTGATCGTCTGCACCCTGATCTTCATTGCGGTGTTCGGTGCGATGTTTTATTCGGTGTTTGCCCACCGCAAATCGAAAGGGCACAAAGCCGAGCAGTTTCACGAGAGCATCGGCGTCGAAATCGCCTGGACCGTGATTCCCACCATCATCGTGATCCTGATGGCCGCCTTTGCCACCAAGACCGTGCTGGCGATGAAAGACACGTCCAATGCCGACATCACCATCAAGGCCACCGGTTATCAGTGGAAATGGGGCTATGACTATCTGAAAGGCGAAGGCGAAGGCATCAGCTTCATCTCCAACATGTCGACCCCGCGCGCGCAGATTGACGGCACCGAACCCAAGGGCGAGAACTACATGCTCGAAGTCGATAACGAAGTCGTGGTGCCGGTCAACAAAAAAGTGCGCGTGATTCTGACCGCGCAAGACGTGATCCACGCCTGGATGATTCCGTCCTTCGGCGTCAAGCAGGATGCGGTGCCGGGCTTCATCCGCGACGCTCACTTCAAGGCTGACAGAATCGGCAAGTTCCGCGGCCAGTGCGCCGAGCTGTGCGGCAAAGAGCACGGCTTCATGCCAATCGTGGTCAATGTGGTGTCGGACGCTGATTACACCAAGTGGGTCGGCGAAGAGAAGAAAAAACTCGCGGCCAAGCAGGACGACCCGAACAAAGTGTGGACTGAAGCCGACCTCAAAGCGCGCGGCGAAAAAGTCTACGCGGCCAATTGCGTGGCCTGCCACCAGGCCACCGGCAAGGGCACGCCGCCGGCGTTCCCGCCGCTCGAGGGCGCGAAGATCGTCAATGGCCCGAAAGATAATCAGATCGCCATTTTGCTCAATGGCCGTGCTGGTTCCGCGATGGCCGCGTTCAAGCAGTTGTCGGATGTGGAGTTGGCTGCCGTGACGGCCTACACCCGCACCACATGGGGCAATAAAGGCGAAGTGCCGACCGTGGCCGACATCAAGACCGCACGCGCGTGGGACGCCGCCAAGATGACGGCGCTGGCCGCCAAGCAGCCCTGAGCCTGCGGACTTAGCCTGCGCCACATCAGGCCACCTCACTGCACAGCACGCACATCAGTTCACCGAATTCTTCAGACTTTATTTTGAGGCAGACAACATGAGCGCAGTTCTTCCGGGTCACGGACACGCCGCAGGGCACGCAGACGATCACGGCCACGGCCATGACGATCACCACCACGGCCCGCCAGCCGGCTTGATGCGCTGGGTCAAGACCACCAACCACAAAGACATCGGCACGCTCTATCTGTGGTTCAGTTTCTCCATGTTCCTCATCGGCGGCGTGCTGGCGCTCACGATCCGCGCCGAGCTGTTCCAGCCCGGCCTGCAAATCGTCAATCCGGAAGTGTTCAACCAGCTCACCACCATGCACGGCATCATCATGGTGTTCGGCGCGATCATGCCGGGCTTCGTCGGCTTTGCCAACTGGCTGATCCCGATGCAGATTGGCGCGCCCGACATGGCGTTTGCGCGCATGAACAACTGGAGCTTCTGGCTGCTGCCGCCGGCGGCCATCCTCCTCATCACGTCGTTCTTCGTGCCGGGCGGCGCACCGGCCGCGGGATGGACGATCTACCCGCCGTTGTCGACGCAAATGGGGCCGGGCATGGATCTGGGCATCTTCGCGCTGCACATCATGGGCGCGTCGTCGATCATGGGCTCGATCAACATCATCGTCACCATCCTGAACATGCGCGCCCCCGGCATGACGCTGATGAAAATGCCGATGTTCGTGTGGACCTGGCTCATCACGGCGTTCCTGTTGATTGCCGCCATGCCGGTGCTGGCCGGAGCCGTCACCATGCTGATCACCGACCGCC
>JANOYK010000158.1:0-9757 GCA_031428855.1 Burkholderiales bacterium
GTCACGCGGTAGCGCACCAGGGGCAGCGTGAGACCCAAATAGGCGGAGGCCTCGACCAGACGCACGCCGCGCCGCAAATAGAGATTCGCGACAGCCGCTTCAAGATCAGCCTCATTCGGGCTATGGATCAAATTGAATCCGTGCGGCACGATTGCGCTGTCCGGCCCGGCGCGCATCGACGCCGCCAGCTGGTCAATCGCAGCCTCGACGCGCTCCAGACTCAGCCCTGCCGCGCCGAAAAAACCGAGCATGCCGGCTTTGCCCATCGCCTCGACCAGCGCCACCGACGCAATCCCGTTGGCCATGGCACCGGCCACGTAGGCGTAGCGGAGGCGGTGATCGGCGCAAAATCCGGCGTCGCCGAGGTGTTCAGGGCGAAGCAGCCCAGCAGAGCCGGCCGCAGCCGCTGGGTGCGACGGCGCAGGCGCGGCGGCACGGGCATTCGAATTCGCGGGTGTGCGGGCGGCCGCGGGGCTGGGCGGAGGCGGGAGCGGCAGGTCGGACGGCATGCCGCGGATTATAAGGAATTACTGCTATACTAGCGGGCTTGGCTTGAGTTGAATCAACGACTTGGGCCTTCACGCTGGCTGCGGGCGCACGCTGCGGGAAAGCACGCTTTCCCCGGCCATCCTGGTGGTTCCCCCGCCGCCGTTTTATTTCACTTCAGGAGCTTCTCATGGCAAAAGTCTGCCAAATCACGGGCAAAGGCCCAATGGTCGGGAACAACGTTTCCCACGCCAACAACAAAACCAAACGCCGCTTTCTCCCCAACCTGCAATACCGCCGGTTCTGGGTTGAGTCGCAAAATTGCTGGATCCGCCTGCGCGTCTCATCGGCCGGTCTGCGCACCATCGACAAATACGGCATCGACCATGTGCTGGCCGATCTGCGCGTCAAGGCTGCCGCCGCGCGCGCTACCGCCTAAGTCCGGCGCACCCTTAAACCTGGAGAATGCATCATGCGTGACAAGATCAAACTCGAATCAACCGCCGGTACCGGCCATTTCTACACCACCAACAAAAACAAGCGCACCATGCCCGAGAAAATGGAGATCAAGAAATTTGATCCCAAGGCGCGCAAGCACGTGATCTACAAGGAAACCAAGATCAAGTGATGGCGTAAGCCTCATCAACAATAAGCCCCGCGATGCGGGGCTTTTTGTTGGGCGTGTCCGCCCCGCTCTGCGGCACGGACACTAAAAATAAGAAAACGGCCCGTCAGGCGCGCACCGGCACCAGCGCATAACTGCGCAGGCGCAGTGAGAACTCTTCGAGCGCACGGATGCCGCTCGCTTCGGCGCGCGCACACCAATCCTGCAAGTCCTTGAGCAGTTGCTCGCTCGACGCGGTGGAACGCTCCCACAGCAAGGTCAGTTCCTGCCGCATGGCATAGAGCTTGGCCAGCACCGCGTTGGCGTCAAGCACCTGCTTGAGCTTGGCACGGTCGGCATCGGCCAGCTCGCTCGCGTCTTTGTGCAGGGCGCGCTTGATGGCTTTGAAATGTGAGCGCTCGGCCGAGGCTTCCTTGAGCTTGGCCAACTCTTCACGCCAGGCGGCCTTGAAATGCTTGGCATAGCGCGCCATCACATCGTAGCGGTTGGCGATCACCGCGTGCAGGGTTTCCATATCAGCCGAGGCCTTGGCGGCGACAAACTTGGGCGTCGGCGCAATTTTCTTGACATGGGCCAGGCCGAGCATTTCCATGATGCGGATGTACATCCAGCCGATGTCGAACTCGTACCAGCGGTTCGACAGCTTGGCCGAGGTGCCATAGGCGTGGTGATTGTTGTGCAACTCTTCGCCGCCGATCAGGATGCCCCACGGCACGATGTTGCGGCTGGCATCGGCCACCTTGAAATTGGTGTAGCCAAACCAGTGGCCAACGCCGTTGATAACGCCAGCGGCCCAGAACGGAATCCAGGCGATTTGGGTTGCCCACACCAGCATGCCGGACACGGGGCCGAACAGCGTGATGTCGATCAGCGCCATCAGGGTGACGCCCAGTTTGGCGTGCGACGAGTAGACATTGCGTTCCATCCAGTCGTCTGGTGTGCCGTGGCCGTAACGCTCCGTGGTTTCCTTGATCTTGGATTCTTTGACATACATGACAACACCGGTCCACAGCACCTTGTTGATGCCGTGAATTTGCGGGCTGTGCGGGTCTTCCGCCGTCTCGACCTTGGCGTGATGCTTGCGGTGAATCGCGGCCCATTCTTTGGTGACCATACCGGTGGTGAGCCACATCCAGAAACGGAAAAAATGCGCGATCACGGGATGCAGCTCCAGCGCACGGTGTGCCTGACAGCGGTGCAGGTAGATCGTCACGCCGACAATGGTGATGTGAGTCAACACCAGCGCGACCGCCACCAATTCCCAAAAGCTCAGATCGAACACACCAGAAAATAAGGTCATATCTCCCTCCAAGGAGTACGCCGAACTGAAGGTTGGTGCCGGGGGTGAAATGGACAGCGTTCCGGCGGGATTCGACGCAAACCGGATTTTACGCTCAAACCGGGCACAAAAACGGCGAAAACACACCTGTTTTCAGGCCCGTTTTTATGCCGGTTTCCGGGTCCGTTTTCTGATGCGTCCGTTAAGGCTTGAGCGCCTCTGCCGCACCACCGAGCAGACGGATTTCGCGCTGCGGATAAGGCACCGCGACGCCATGCATTTTGAACTCGCGCCAAATCGCAAAATTGAGTTCCGAGCGCACGTTGAGGCTGCCGGCCTCTGGGTCTTTGATCCAGAAGCCCATCTCCAGCTCTAGCCCGTCCGCGCCGAACTTGGTGAGGAACACCGCAGGTGCCGGCTGGGCGAGGATGCGCGCGTGCGCGCCGGCGGCGGCCAGCAGGATGCCGCGCACCTGATCGAGGTCGCTCTCGTACGCCACCGTGACCTCAATCGCCAAACGGTTTTCACGCGTGGTGAACGACAGGTTTTGCACCGGCGTGTTGACCAGGGTTTCGTTCGGCACAATCGCTTCGGTGCCGTCACCGGCTTTGAGCACGGTGTAGCGCGTGTTGATGTGGGTCACCGCGCCGCTGTATTTGTCAACCGTGATGAGGTCACCAATGCGAATCGAGCGGTCCAGCAGGATGATGAAACCGGACAGGTAATTGCTGGCGATGCGCTGCAAGCCCAGCCCAAGACCCACCCCGAGCGCGCCGCCGAACACCGACAGCACTGTGAGGTCAATCCCCACCAGACCGAGACTGGTCAGCACCGCGACCAGCACCAGCACGGCTTTGATGAAACGCCCCAGCACCACGCGCAGCGACAGGTCGAGCGATTCAGCGCGCATCAGCCGGCTTTCGATCACGGTCGAGAGCCACAGCGACACCAGCAGCGTCAGTGCCACCGACGCGGCGGCCTGTACGATCAGCCAGAGCGAGATGCGCTGCTTGCCGAAGTGGAATACCACTGCGTCAATCGCACCCACCAGCTCCGGCAGCCAGCCGGTGAAGTGCAACGCCACCGCCACCCACACGCCAATCGCCACCCAGCGCTCGCTCGCAGCCAGCGCACCCGAGGGCGCGAACACCTGGCGCAGCAGATAAATCAGTGCGCGCACCACCACAAACGCGGTGAGCAGCGGCACTGCGAGATTGAGGAAATTGACGTGATGAAACTGCGCCAGCACGGCGCGGCTGATCCACACCAGCGCCAGTGCCAGCAGCGGAAACAGAATGCGGCTGAAGCCGCCGCCGACCATACGCAGGTGCTGACCAATGGCCCGCGAGCGCTCATCGCCATTGGCTTCGTGTGCGTCGATCTGCTCGCCGATTTTCTTATCAAAGTGCTTCCCCAGACTGCGCCGCAACAGGCGCGCCAGCCACCAGGCCGCGCCCAGACACAGCGCCAACACGCCGAACTGCCATAGCACGTCCGGGTTGCGCAGATCGTCCATCAGTTCGCGGCCGAATTGGAAAAGTTTGGCGTTCATCGAAGCGGTGGCTAAGGGCGTTGGCGAGACGATGGTTGGCGCGGCATGTGAGCGTGACGTGTAAGCGTGGCTGGTTCGCGTGAGGTGTTAGCGCAACGTATAGGGTGTGGCGTCAGCCCGGTGCCGCTCCCAGTTGGCTTTGTAGGCTTGGGCCAGATCGGCCGCGCCGCTCAGGATCAACACGTTTTCGGCGTTGCGGCGCTGCGCTGCCACGGTCCAATTGTACGAGCCGGTAATCACCACCGGAGACGCGCCGCCGGCATCAATCACCATGGTTTTGTTATGCGCGGCCTGGTAGCGGGTCTCGATCCACACTGGAATGCCGGCGCGCGCGAGGTCCGCAATGCGGGAGGTGGCGACACGCTCAGTCTGTTCCTGGTCCGCAGTGACGCGCACGTCGATGCCGCGCTTTTTGGCGTTGATGAGTTCGCCCGCTATCGAGCCGCTGGTGAAGACATAAGCCTGCACCAGCACCTGGCGCTGCGCGGCGCGGATGGCACGCATGATCGCGCCCTCGGCGTCGTCCCACGGGGTGAAGTAGACGCGCGTCTGGATCGACGCAATATCGCCAGACGATCTGACCGAAACCATTGGTGCGGGCGGGTCGCGGGCCAGTACCGGCCCAAGAACCAGCATCCATGCGCCTGCCAGGCCGATGGCCTGGGGCCAAAACCGGCGTACTGCGGGCGCGGCGGGCGCGGCGCACACGGCCTGCGCAGTCACGGCTCAGATTCCCCGGCAGGTTTTTTCGACTTGGCCGCCCACGCCTTGGCGGATTTTTTCTCGGCGGCGCGCGCCGCTTTGCGCGCCAGTTTTTCTGCCACACCGGCCTCGGTTGGGGCGCTGCCCGACCCAGCTGGTGCTGCCGCGGCTTCAGCGTCAACCGCATCTGCTGCATCCGCTGCGCCGGTCGATGCCCCGGCCGGCGATTTCACCCGCTCCATCACGGCCGCAAAAAAACCATCGGTCGCATGGCGGTGCGGGCTCAAGCGCAAACATGCCTCGTGGCCCGGCGGCGCAACGGTAACCACG
This sequence comes from Burkholderiales bacterium, assembly GCA_031428855.1. Taxonomy (GTDB): domain Bacteria; phylum Pseudomonadota; class Gammaproteobacteria; order Burkholderiales; family JAEUOS01; genus CANJDH01. The sequence continues at coordinate 4,975 of JANOYK010000158.1, forward strand.
CCGGCAGTGTCCGCCGGCACCGCAGCAGCCGCTGCAATCTGCAGCTCCACCCCGGCCTTGTGCAACACATCGGTGGCGTTGACCAATTTGAAATCCCCATGCACGGCGAGGAAGCCGTCCACCACAGCCTCGTTCTCGTCGCGCAATATGCTGCACGTGGCGTACACCAAGCGCCCGCCCGGTTTAACCAGACGCGCCGCGCCCGCCAGAATCGCCGCCTGCTTGACCGCCAGTTCCGCAATATCGGTCTCGCTCTGACGCCACTTGAGTTCCGGGTTGCGGCGCAGCGTGCCCAAGCCGCTGCACGGCGCATCGACCAGCACGCGATCCATCTTGCCTGCGAGGCGTTTGATCTTCAGATCGTTCTCGCTGGTGATGCGCACCGGATGGACGTTCGACAGCCCGCTGCGTTTTAAGCGCGGGCCGAATTTTTTCAAGCGCCTCTCGGACACATCAAACGCATACAGGCGTCCGCCCGAGCGCATCAACGCGCCCAAGGCGAGCGTCTTGCCGCCAGCGCCAGCACAAAAATCAGCCACCATGTCGGTGCGCTTTGGATTGACCAGCAAGGCCAGCAATTGGCTGCCTTCGTCCTGCACTTCGATGTTACCGGCGAGAAACTGTGCATTTTTCGCCAGCGCTGGCTTGCCACTCAAGCGGATGCCGGCCGGCGAATGCACGGTGGCCGCCCCCTCGATACCGGCCTCCTGCAGTGCCGCCAGCACGTCCTCACGATTGGCCTTGATGGTGTTCACGCGCAGATCAAGTGGCGCGGCTTCCTTGAACGCGAGCGCATAGGCTTCGGTTTCAGCTTCACCGTGATCCACCACCAGCCGCGCGTAGAGCCAATCGGGCAGATCGAGGCGCACGGCCGGTGCGAGGTCTTCCGGGCGCGCGGCCTTGATCCGTTTAATCAGATCGAATTCGCCCGGCTTGACCAGCGCCTCAAACTCGCGCGCGTTAAAACCGGAGAAACGCGCCAGCGCCGCCAGCACCAGCACGCGCGGCGTGCGGCTGCCGGCCATTTCACCGAGCGAGCGGCGGTTGCGGATCACGCTGTAGACGGTCTCGGCGGCAAAGCGGCGCTCGTATGCGCCCAGCGTGGGATGGTCGCGAAAATAACTCGACAGCGCCTTGTCTGCCGCAACATCACCCGGCAGCACGTAGCTCGCTGCACGCGTCGCGTGTTCGAGGACAAAGGGGGTAATGCGATTCAAATTCATGCTGCGTCGATCATCAAAAATTGTTGCGCACCGGTTGGTGCGCTGTTTGGTGCATTGTTTGGTGCGCTGTTTGGTGCATTGTTTGCTGCTGTGGTGGCGGCGTCATCGAGCACACGCACAATCCCGTTCTCGATCACCAGCCGGTCTTGCGCGAACCACGCTACCGCGCGCGGGTAGATCACATGTTCGGTCGCGAGCACGCGCGCGGCGAGCGTGCCCGCATCATCGCCCGGCAGCACCGGTACAGCGGACTGCATCACCACCGGGCCGTGATCGAGCTCTGCAGTCACAAAATGCACAGTCGCGCCATGCACCTTGCAACCTGCAGCAAGCGCGCGCCCGTGTGTATGCAGACCGGGGAAGGCCGGCAGCAGCGAAGGATGAATATTCATCAAGCGCCCCTCGTAGCGGCGCACAAAGGCAGGCGTGAGAATGCGCATAAAACCAGCCAGCACCACCAGATCGGGCGTGTGCGCATCAATCGCGGCAGCGAGCGCGGCGTCGAACGCTTCACGCGACGCGAACGCGCTGTGCGCCACCACTTCGGCACGGATGCCGCGCGCACGCGCTGTCTCCAAACCTTTCGCATCGGCACGGTTGGCAATCACCGCCGCCACTGTCACCGGCAACGCGCCCGCCGCCTGCGCGGCGAGCAGGGCTTCCATGTTGCTGCCCCGGCCGGAAATCAACATTACGATGCGTTTCATAGGGGCGCGATTGTAGCGCGCGGGGGTGCAAATAGCGCGCCTCGCACACCCGCGCGCGCCCTCGTCTTCCCTCTGAAAACCATCTGTTTGCGCTGCACAAATCGCTATAATGGAAGGCTTTACGCCTGCGTTTACGCGCGTCAAGCTTCGCTCTCACTCATGCTCGTCCGCCGCGGCATTCCGCCCTCCTTTTCTGCCGTCAGTCAGACTGCTGCTGCGGCACTTACCGTTGCTGGCGGCCACGCCTCGGCCATCGGCAAGCATGCCTTGACCATCGGCAAGCATGCCTTGACCATCGGTAATTTTGATGGCGTGCATCTGGGCCACCAGGCGATTTTGGCCGAGGTGCGGGCCGCCGCTGCGGCACGCGGCGTCGCTTCCGGCGTGGTGACATTCGAGCCGCATCCGCGTGAGTTTTTCGCGCCGCATGCTGCGCCGACGCGTCTGAGTTCGCTGCGCGAAAAAATCGAACTGCTCGCGCAACACGGCATCGACCGGGTGCAGGTGTGCCACTTCAACCGCGCCTTCGCTTCTCTTACCGCCGACGCCTTTATCGAGCGCGTGCTGGTGGCCGGCCTGCAGGCGCGCTGGATCATGATCGGCGAAGACTTTCGCTTCGGTGCCAAGCGCATGGGTGACTTTGATTATCTGCGCGCCGCCGGGCTGCGCCACGGATTCGAAGTCAAGGCGCTGCCGGACGTGACGCAGAACGACGCGCGCGGTCATGCGTTCCGCGTCTCCAGTTCGCTCCTGCGCGAAGTGTTGTCGGCCGGCGATGTCGAGCGCGCCGTCACTCTGCTCGGGCGTCCCTACTCGATCAGCGGGCGCGTGATCCACGGCGACAAACTCGGCCGCACCCTCGGCTTTCCCACCGCCAACGTGCAACTGCGCCACAACCGCCCGCCGCTCACCGGCATCTACGCCGTGCGCGTGATGCTGACGCTCGCGCGTGATCGACATGCACCGGGTGGCGCGCCGCGTCAAATGCAACTCGATGGCGTCGCCTCAATGGGCGTGCGCCCGACCGTCACCAACAGCGGCGAGATGCGTCTTGAAGTATTTCTGTTCGACTTTGACCGCGAGATTTACGGCAGTCACATCCGCGTCGATTTTTTGAAAAAAATTCGCGACGAGGAAAAGTACCACGACCTCGACACGCTCAAGCAGCAAATCGCGCAAGACGCGCGCGATGCGCGCAGCGCACTCGCCGTCATTCCTTCCAGCTAACCCAAGCACACGCCCCTAGGGTGAACCGCATGATGACCACTCCAAACACATCCGCAGACAAAGCAGCAGACCGCGCCCCAGGCAAAGACGCCGGCCAAGCGGCTGTCACCACCTCTGCCAAAGCCCTCTCCAAATATCCCGTCAATCTGCCCGATACCCCGTTCCCGATGCGCGGCGATTTGTCCAAGCGCGAGCCGCAATGGGTCAAGCAATGGCAGGATGGCAAGGTGTACGAAAAAATCCGCGCCGCCTCCAAGGGCCGCACAAAGTTCATTCTGCACGACGGCCCGCCCTATGCCAATGGCGACATTCACATCGGCCACGCCGTCAACAAGATTCTCAAAGACATCATCGTCAAGAGCCGCAACATGGCCGGGTTCGACGCGCACTACGTGCCGGGCTGGGATTGCCACGGCATGCCGATCGAGCGCGAGATTGAAAAGAAGCACGGCAAGAATTTGCCGGTTGAGAAAACCCAGAGCCTGTGCCGCGCCTATGCTGCCGAGCAGATCGAGCGCCAGAAAAAAGAATTCGAGCGCCTCGGCGTCTTGGGTGACTGGAATAATCCGTATCAGACGATGGCGTTTCGCAACGAGGCCGACGAGATTCGCGTGCTGGGCAAAATCCTGGAGAAAGGCTACGTCTATCGCGGCCTCAAACCAGTCAACTGGTGCTTCGATTGCCGCTCGGCGCTGGCCGAAGCCGAGGTCGAATATGCCGATAAAAAAGATTTTGCGGTCGATGTCGCGTTCCCGTTTGCCGAGCACGCCAAGGTAGCCGCCGCATTTGGCTTGGCCGCGTTACCGAAGCAGGAAGGCTTCATCGTCATCTGGACCACCACGCCGTGGACCATTCCTTCCAACCAGGCTTTGAACCTGCATCCCGAGTTCGATTACGCCTTGGTCGATACCGAAAAAGGTTTGCTGATCCTGGCAAGAACGTTGGTGGAAGCCAATCTGCAGCGATACGCCCTCTCAGGCAATGTGATCGCCACTGCCAAGGGCGCGGCCCTCTCAGGCATTGCGTTCAAGCATCCGCTCTCTGCAACGGACGCAGGCTACGCACGCCTGTCGCCGGTCTACCTCGGCGATTACGTCACGCTCGACACCGGCACCGGCATCGTCCACTCCGCGCCCGCCTATGGCGTCGAAGACTTCAACTCGTGCAAGTCGCACGGCATGCAAGACAAAGACATCCTCACCCCCGTGCTGGGCGATGGCAAATACGCAGAGTCCCTGCCGTTCTTCGGCGGCCTATCGATCTGGGAAGCGAACCCAAAGATTGTCGAGAAGCTCAAAGAGGCCGGCACCTTGTTCAAGAGCGAGACCTACGACCACAGCTACATGCATTGCTGGCGGCACAAAACGCCGATCATCTACCGTGCCAGCACCCAATGGTTCGCCGCGATGGAGCAAGCCACCGGCATCACCGGCGCCACCCCGCCCGAAGCGTTGCGCGCCACCGCCTTGCGCGCGGTCGAGGCCACCCAATTCTTCCCCGCCTGGGGCAAGCAACGCCTGCACAGCATGATCGCCAACCGGCCCGACTGGACGCTCTCGCGCCAGCGCCAGTGGGGCGTGCCAATGCCGTTCTTCGTCCACAAGGAAACCGGCGCGCTGCACCCGC
>JANOYK010000159.1:0-1658 GCA_031428855.1 Burkholderiales bacterium
CAAGCACGCGCGTGAATTGTTCATCCGCGCGGCCTTAGTCGAAGGCGAGTGGGATACGCGCGCGCCGTTCTTTGTCCATAACCAGCGCCAGATGCGCGAGATCGAAGAACTGGAGCACAAGTCGCGCCGGCCTGATGTGCTGGTCGATGATGAGTTGATCTTCGCGTTCTACGATGCGCTGGTGCCGGCCGATGTGTGTACGGTCAAGGGGTTCGATGGGTGGCGCGGCGAGGCCGAGAAGAAAGACCCCAAACTGCTGTTCCTCAAACGCGCTGACCTGATGCGCCACGAAGCGGCCGGCATCACCACCGATGTGTTCCCCAAGCAATTGCGTTTGGGTATTGGCGGCACCGAGTTTGGGTTGTCGTATCACTTTGAACCCGGCAGCGCGCGCGATGGCGTGACCGCCACTGTGCCGCTGGCGGCGCTGAATCAAATTGTCGACACCCGCACCGAATGGCTGGTGCCGGGCATGCGCCGCGAAAAAGTGCAGGCGCTGCTCAAATCCCTGCCGCAGCGCCTGCGCCGCCACTGCGTGCCGCTGCCTGATTTTTCGGCGCGCTTTTGTAACGAGGTGCGCCAGAGCGACGCGCCGCTGGCGCAGGCAGTCGCGCATTTTGTGCGCGAGCAAACCGGGCTTGCGGTGCCGGTCGAAACCTTCCGCGCAGATACGCTGCCGGCGCATCTGGTGATGAACTTCAAGCTGGTTGACGAGCATGGCCGCCAGCTTGATATGGGACGCAATCTGCCTGAGCTGCGCGCGACGCACCGTGCAGCGGTGGAGGCGAGTTTTGAGCGCCTTGCGGAGTTGGCTGGGTTGAGTGGCGTGGCAGGCACGGGAGCAGGCACGGGCGCAGGATCGGGCGCAGCGGCGGGTGCTGGTGCGGCATTAGCGCAGCGCAGCGCAGGCGGTGCGGGCAGCGCTTCGGGCAGCGCTTCGGGCAGTGCGGCGGGCCATGCCGGCAGCGCGCGGCACAGCGCCGCGGGCAGCGTACAGCTTGGCACGGCGAGCGGCCGCATCCTCCACGCCGATTGCACCAACTGGGATTTCGGCGATCTCGAAGATATCGTCGAAGTGCATAACCTGATCGGCTACCCGGCATTGGTCGATTATCAGACGCACGTCAACGTCGAATTGATCGACGCGCAGCGCGATGCCGAACTGTCGCATCGCCAAGGCGTGATGCGGCTGCTGCAATTGCAGATGAAGGAGCAACTTACGGGCTTGCGCAAGACGCTGCCGCTGCGCGCACTTGGCATGCAGTTCCTGCCGTTTGGCGGCGAGAGCGAGCTGGCGCAGCAACTGATCGAAGCCGGTTTCACACGCGCCAGCCTGACTGACCCGCTGCCGCGCAAGCAGGCCGATTTCATGGCGCGCCGCAGTGAGGCCAAGCTCAAACTCGGCCTCATCACCCAGGAGATCGCCGCGCTGGCGGGGCGCATTCTTGACGAGCAGCAAACCCTCAATAAAAAATTGGCCGGTGCCAAGGCCTATCCGCAAGTGGCGCAGGACATCCAGAGCCAGATGCAGCGCCTGCTGCCGAAAAATTTCATCATCGCCACACCGTATGCACAGCTGTCGCAGGTGCCGCGCTATCTCAAGGCCGCCTCGGTGCGGCTCGACAAACTGCGCGCCGATCCGGCGCGCGACGCCAAGC
>JANOYK010000160.1:0-2818 GCA_031428855.1 Burkholderiales bacterium
CGCCGGCGCCGGCGCGGTTTTCGACCACAAAGGATTGGCCGAGCGCCTCACCGAGTTTGGTGGCGACCAGACGCCCCACTACGTCAGTCGGCCCGCCGGGCGGGAACGGCACCACGATCCTGACCGGCTTGGCCGGGTAGGGTTGCGCTTGTCCCTGCGCTTGTCCCTGCGTTTGTCCCTGCGCTTGTCCCTGCGCTTGTCCCTGGGCCTGCACCGGCAGCGCAAGCCACAGGGCAGATGCGGCGAGCGCGGCGCATGCAACGGATGCAGCACGCGCTGCGCGCGGCATCATCACAGCCAATCCGGCCCGCTGCGGCAACACCACACCGCCTGACAGGAAATGTTTACACATCGTCATTCTTACAAGCATTCTCACAATCACCCTCCCACCGTTTTCAATTTTCGCAAATCCGGAAACACGCGGAACCCGCACGCGGCCACCACCAGCACTGCCACACCGCCCGCCACCACGGCGAACACCGGGTTGGTGACACTGGCGAGCAGGCCCGATTCGACCGCGCCCAATTCATTCGACGAGCTGATGAAGACGCGGTTGACCGCCGAGACGCGCCCGCGCAATTGGTCCGGCGTGTAAAGCTGCACCGCTGTTTGGCGAATCACTGCGCCGACGTTATCGGCCGCGCCCACCACGATCAGCGCGAGCAGCGACAGCCAATACGAGCGCGACAAGCCGAACACGATGGTGGCGACACCAAACAGCGCAATCGCCCACACAAACGTATGCCCAGCGCGGCCATGTGGCCGTGCGCGCGCCTGCAGCATCGCCATGCTCACTGCACCGATTGCCGGTGCGGCGGCAAGCCAGCCCAGGCCAGTCGCACCCACATGCAAAATGTCCTTGGCGTACACCGGCAGCAGCGCCACCGCGCCGCCCAGCAGCACGGCGAACAGGTCAATCGTAATCAGGCCCAGCACGATCTTGGTGTGCCACACATGCGTGAGGCCGCCGAACAAATCACGCAAGGTCGAGGGGCGCTTGCCGGGGCTTAAGGGGTAGCGGCGCATCGACAAGGCCAGCAGCGTCGCTACCAGCATGCCGGCCAGATTAAAGGCATACACCGTGACGGCTGAGCCGCCCGCAGCGATCAGCAAGCCGGCTGCGGACGGCCCCGCCACTGATGCAGTTTGAAACACCGTGCTGTTCCACATCACCGCGCGCCCGAGCGCCTCGGGCGGCACCAGTTGCGACAACAGCGCGTCGCGCGCGGCGCGGTTGAGCATGGTGGCCGCGCCGACCATGGCCAGCCCGGCGTAGATCCAGAACACCGGCGCGCTGCGCCACGCCACATAGAGCAGCAGCGCCGACGCCGCCACCCACAGCGCCAGACTGATGGCGACAATGCGGCGGCGCTCGTAGCGGTCGGCCAACTGTCCGGCCGGCAAAAACAGCGCCAGCACCGGGATGAATTGCGCGAGGCCGACCCAGCCTAACGCCATCACCGAGCCGGTACGCTCGTAGATGTCCCACCCCACCGCCACGCCAAGCGACTGCTGGCCGAGCGAGGCAATCAACACCATCGCAATGAACAGGCGATAGTCGCGATAGCGGAACGGCGCGTAAGCGTCAGACGGGAAAACCGGAGCGGGAGGGGAAGTGGGGGAAGTAGGGGAAGTAGGGGAAGTAGGGGCAGTCATGACACTAAAATGGCGGAACGCGCTGGCATTATCAGCGAACACCTCTCACTCGGAAACCGCGACATGCATATCACCACGGGCCGCCCGGTCACGATGGCTCCCAACGGCATGGTCACCTGCCCCCATTCCCTCGCCTCGCAAGCCGGTGTCGATGCCCTGCGCGCGGGCGGCTCAGCGGTCGATGCGGCGATTGCCGCCAGCAGCGCGCTGGCGGTGCTGTACCCGCACATGACCGGCGTCGGCGGTGACGCGTTCTGGCTGATCTACGACGCCAAGAAAAATGCGGTGCGCCACCTCGATGGCGGCGGGCGCGGCGCGGCAACCGCCAGCGCCCAATGGTTTCGCGATAAAGGCATGAGCGAGATTCCGTTTCGCGGCATCTTGCCGGCCACGCTGACGACGCCGGGCGCAGTCTCAAGCTGGTGTGAGGCGCACCGTGAATATGGCCGCCTGCCGTTCAAGCGCAATCTCGAAGCGGCGATTGCGTATGCGCGCGATGGCTTTCCCGTCACCGAGCGCCTCGCTGGCTGGATCGAGAGCGTGGCGGCCGATCTCACACCGCACGCGGAGACAGCGGCGATTTTTATGCCCGGCGGCAAACTGCCGCGCGCTGGCAGCAAGCTCACCAACCGCAATCTCGCGCGCACCCTCACCGCGTTGGCCGAGGGCGGACACGCCGGGTTTTACGAAGGTGCAGTCGCGCAGGAACTCGCGCGCTTCGCCAAAGAGAAGGGCGGCTTCTTCACCGCCGCCGACCTCAAAGCGCAAAGCGCACGTTGGAGCGAACCGCTCAAGGGCACCTATCGCGACGTGACGATTTACGAAACCCCCGCACCGACACAAGGCTTCACCGTGCTCGAAATGCTCAACCTGCTCGAACCGTTCGAACTGCACAACAAGCCCTATCTCGGCGCCGAGCACGCGCACCTGATGGTGCAGGCCAAACAGATCGCGTATCACGACCGCGACCAGCATCTGGCCGACCCGCTGTTTGGTCCACTGCCTGGCCGGCTGCCTGGCCAGGTGCCGATGGACGTGCTGATCTCGAAGGACTACGCCAACGCACGGCGCACGCTGATGGACCCGGCGCGCGCCCTGCCCTGGGACCAGATTCCCTCCCATGGCAGCCTCAAGGGCGACACGGTCTTCATCGCCGCCGTAG
>JANOYK010000161.1:0-2486 GCA_031428855.1 Burkholderiales bacterium
TCACGCATTACCCGTGGGCAATTTCGCGGCATCAGCGAAGCCAAGTTGATGGAATTGGTCACCAAGCTCGGCCGCGATGTGAAAATTGTGGTCAGCCCGGTGCGCCGGCGCACGGGAAAGATTGAACTTCAGTTTGCCTGATTGATTTGCAGCCATTCCGCATGTGGTCGCCCACCAGAGGTAAGAAAACGCCTAAAACCCCCTGAGCCCGTCACTGAACACACCGTGCTTTGCAACGAATGCGTTGTAGGCATCGAGTGACGGCTTGTTCTCCTTGAGCCATTGCTCGACGCGCTGGGCTAAAAGCGTTGGTGGGAGCGCCCCTCGGGCCAATGCCGTTTCATCATCCGGTTTCTCCGCGTTCACGATTTGGCCTTCCTGCTTTTTCTCGCCTTGTAAGGCGCCGCTTTTGGCTCTGCTGCCATCAACATGGTTGAGCGCGTATCAGTGGCGTACTTCGCCTCCGGTTTGAATTTCAGCGTCATCTCAACGCGCGACCCCAATTTGTTGACGATGCCCATCAAACGGTCAAGCGTGAAACGCTTGAGATCGACACTGCGGATACGCGAAAAATCGGCGGCGGCAATGCCGGTGCGCTCCTGCGCCTGACGCACAGTAAGCTTTTCGCGATCCAGTGTCTTGAGAATCTCGGCCGCCAGCAACGCCTTCATCTGCAATACATCAGCATTAGGGTAGCCGAAATCCCGGAAGACATTGCCGCTGCCGTGGATCAGTTCAAGTGGTTCAGGTTTCATCGCAACATCTCCTTCAATCGTTTTAGCCGCTCCTTGATCAAATCGATCTCATGCTTCGGCGTCTTGATGCCTTGTGTCGATTTCTTCTGGAACGCATGTACCACCCACAGCGCTTCGCCGATCTTCACGGCGTACACCACGCGGAACGCATTGCCCTCAAACGGCAGTGCAATCTCCAGAACCCCCGGCCCCATACCGGCCAATGGTTTGGCGATCACAGATTTGCCTCCGGCGGCCGCCACAGTCAATGCCTTGTTGCAAGTTAATCGCGCGTCAGCCGGGAAAGATTCAAATTCCTTGCGCGCAGCGCTGACCCAGGAAATGGGCCGGGTATTTCCGAGCATTGGAGGTCACCGGTTTGTGCGTAGTCATATTTGACAACATCCGTGCGGCAATTGCAAGCCAGTTCGAAACAGGAGTCACGCGCATGCACTACCCCATTGCGATTGAACCCGGCGACGACCGGTACGCATTCGGTGTTGTCATCCCCGATCTGCCCGGCCGCTTCTCGGCGGGAGATTCCCTCGAACAAGCCATGGCCCAGGCGCGCGGGGAAACGTGTTCCGGCTTATCTGGCGCGTGCGGCATTGGAGACGAAGGCGCAGGATTGAAACTGCAGCTGCGCCGCGAGCCGCTCCAGGAGCCAGTATTGGAGCTCAATCGGCTGCGGGCGTTGGTGGGGGCGCTTTTCTGGCCGATTCCCGGCGATGAGCCGTAATTTCTTGACATATGGTGTTATTGACAGTATTCCGGATTTTTGGGAACATACTGTCATGGAATTTGAAGTGTATTGCGACGAGGCGCATCCCGATGTTCTTACATCGGCGAGTCCGCGCGCGCGACATCTGATGATCGGCAGCTTGTGGTTGCCTGCCGAGTTGCGCGGTGAAATCAAAAACCGGATTCATACGCTGCGGCAGCGGCACAGCGCCTGGGGCGAAATCAAGTGGACCAAGGTGTCGCGCAGCAAACAGGATTTTTACTTTGAGTTGATCGATTTGTTTGTCAGCTACGGCGCAAATTTCAGGTTCCGCTGCATCGCGGTTGATCGCGCCCAATTCAATTTGGCGCTTCACCTGAACGATGGTGAACTGGGTTTCTACAAGTTTTACTACCAGCTGCTACACCACTGGATACTCGACTTCAATCAATACCGCGTCTTTTGCGACACCAAGAGCAATCGTGATCCAACCCGTCTTCCGGTGCTTGCGCAGTGCCTGTCCCGCGCGAATCTGAGTTCAACCATTTGCGATGTTCAATCCCTGCCTTCCGGCGAGGTGGTGCTGATCCAGTTGTGCGACCTCCTGCTTGGCGCCGCCAGCAGCCGCATCAACGGCACGCTCAATGACGGCACGGTCAAGGCGGCAGTGGTCCAGCGTCTGGAAGCAGCGCTGGACCGCCCGCTGGCCCCGACCCGCAAGGCCGAAGAGAAGTTCAACATTTTCAAGATTCGCCTTCAGGGAGGGTGGTAGTGGCCCTGCCTGCGCTGGTGCACTATGGCACGGCTGCCGAGTATCGCCAGCACTTTGAGCGGGAGTACTGCCGGGGAACCATTGTCACCTTCGATGGCATCCGCGTATATTTCGCCGCCGAAAAATTCGGCCATGCCTTCTACGAAAGCACTTCCCGCAGTGGACGCAAAGATATGTTCTCGCCGGTGCGGGCGCAACGCATCGGCTGGATCAGACACACACTCGAGCACCCGGACGCGGCCCTTTTCGCCGGATGGAA
>JANOYK010000162.1:0-2187 GCA_031428855.1 Burkholderiales bacterium
CTCGACGACAGCGGTCTGGCGCTTGGCCCGTTTTACGAAAATCGCTTGCGCCTGGTCGAGGCCTACGAGCGCGTTGGCATGCATGTTTACCTCACTGCCGAGCACCACGCCACGCCGCTGGGCATGTCGCCCTCGCCGTCGGTGTTTCACGCCGCCGTGGCACAACGCACTAAACGCATCCGGTTCGGCCCGCTGGTCTATACGCTGGCGCTGTATCACCCGCTGCGTCTGGCTGAAGAAATCTGCATGCTTGACCACATGAGCAGCGGCCGCTTTCAACTCGGTGTCGGGCGCGGCATCTCGCCGTATGAACTCGGCTACTACGGCGTCAACATGGATGAAGCGCAACAGCGCTATCTCGAATCGTATGAGGTGGTGATGGGGGCGCTGGCGGCGGCGCAGAAACCGTTCACTGCGCCATCCGCAGCATCTTCTACGGCATCTTCCACGGCACCTGCCGCAGCGCCTGCCGCAACAGCCGCAAGCGCACTCCGCAGCGCTCCCGAGTTCAGTTTCACCGGCCGCTTTCACCACTTCACGAATGTGCCGCTCACGCTCGCGCCGCTGCAAACGCCGCACCCGCCGCTCTGGTACGGCATCGGCAATCCGGACAGCGTGCCGTGGTGTGTGACCAACCGCTGCAACGTGGTGAGCAACGGCTCGCTGCCGCATGTGCGCACCATCACTGACCGCTACCGCAGCCAATGGCGCGCCGCCGGCCACAGCGATGCGTCACTGCCGCTGATGGGTACTACGCGCCACATGGTGATCGCGCCGTCGCAAGCCGAAGCCGAGACCATCGCGCGGCGCGCCTACACGCGCTGGATCGCGAGCTTCATGCAGTTGTGGAACAAACACGGCACCAAGCCCGGCGCGTATTTCCCCGCCACCTGGGACGAGCTGGCAAAAGCCGGGCGCGCACTGGCCGGCACGCCCGAGACCGTGCGCGGGCAGCTGGCACAGCAGATCGACGCAGCCGGGGTCAATTTTGTGCTCACGCGTTTTGCGTTTGGAGATTTATCGTTCGACCATTCATTGCGCTCGGTCGAACTCTTCGCCAGCGATGTGATGCCCTGGATTCGTGAGCGTGTGGCAGCGCTTGAACCTGCCTGAAACTGCTTGAATCTGATTGAACCTGCTCGTACCTGTATGAAAGCGATGACCATGCATCAAGCTTGCAATGCCCGCGTGTGCTCAGGATGGTTGAAGCGGCCCGCATGGCTCGGTGCGCTGTGCGGCATTGCACTCGTGCTGCACACGCCGCTCGCCAGCGCGCAAGCCTGGCCCACCAAGCCAGTGAAAATCATCCTGCCCAGCCTGCCAGCGGGCAGCCCGGATCGCGTTACGCGGCTGATTGCCGACAAGCTGGCGCTGCGCTGGGGCCAGCCGGTGGTGATGGATTACAAACCGGGCGCGACCACCGTGATCGGCACCGAATACGCCGCGCGCACCCCGGCTGACGGCTACACCTTGCTCTCGACTTTCACGTCATTTGTGCAGGCCCCGGCGCTGATGGCCAAGGTGCCGTGGGAGCCGGAGCGCGACTTCGTGCCGATCATGCAGTTCATCCGCTCCGAAGTGGTGTTGCTGGTGCGCAGTGACGCACCGTACAAAACCCTGGCCGACTTCATCGCCGCATCCAAACTGGCCAAGGCGGCCAACGCACCGCTCAACTACGCCTCGTTCGGCAACGCTTCGTCGTTTCACATTTACGGCGAAGCACTCAAGCGCGGGGCCGGGATTGACCTCACCCACATCCCCTACAAAGGCGAGTCGGCCTCCATCGTGGATCTGATCGGCGGGCAGGTGGTGAGCTCGTTCAACTCGATTGGCACAGCGATACCGCACCTGAAAAGCGGCCGTGTGCGCGCGCTCGCGCTGGTCGGCTCAGTGCGCTCCAAGGTGCTGCCCGAGGTGCCGACGTTTGGCGAGGCCGGTGTACCCAAGCTCGACACCAGCGGCTGGTTCGGCCTGTTCGCGCCGGCCGGCACGCCGCGCGCCATCGTTGACAAAATCGCCACCGACATCGCCGCCGTGCTGGTCTTGCCCGAGATTGCCGACAACCTGCGCGCCCAGGGACTGGAGCCGACGGCGCTCGGCCCAGACGCGTTCGCGCGCTTCATCCGCGAAGACCTGGTGCGCTGGAAAACCCTGACGCAGGAGTTGGGGATACGGGCGGAGAATTGA
>JANOYK010000163.1:0-5827 GCA_031428855.1 Burkholderiales bacterium
GGGGGATTGACGATGGCGTTTAGCTTGCCCGCTGCTTTGACCGCGCGCTTGCCGGCGCTGACGCGGGAGTGGCAGCGCTACGCGCTCGTCACCATCGTCGCGGCGGGCACCATGATTGCTGCCGAGTGGCAGGGTGCGATCAGGGTAGTGGACGATTTTTATTACGACGCCTGGCACCTGGTGGCAGGCAAGCGGCGCGAGGCCCAGCACGTGGCGATTGTGTCGGTCGATGACGATACGTTTGACCGCTTGAAGGCGGACCCGCTGGCGTTCTGGCAGCCGCATTTTGCCACTGCGATGAAAGTGCTGGAGCAGGCCAATGCCAAAATCGTGGGGCTGGACTTCACCTATGCCACCAGCGCCGAGACCTGGTTGAAGCGTCTTAACCTGCCCGAGAGCCAGGTCAGCCGCACCTACGACGCCGGGTTTCGCGAGCGGCTGGCAGCGGGCAACAAGGTGCTGGTGGGGCATTTGTATGAAACCTCCGGCGGCGAGATTAAACAGGTATTGCCGCCGCCTGAGCATTTTTTCCTGTTGCCGAACCAGTTGCAGGATGTCGGCATGGCCAATCTCTATCCCGACGTGGACAGCATCGTGCGCCGCTACCTGCCGGTGCTGGTGACGCAGGAGGGGTTGCCAGGGCTGGGCTTCTCCACGCTGATGGCGCTGCGCTCAATGCAGCAAGACCCGGCCGCAGCGGTGTGGAACATGGCGGGCGACGAGATTCCGCGCAAGATTCACTACCGCCGCGTCGGCTATATCGGCCCCACCGGGTCGATCCCGCGTGTGTCGATGTCGCAATTGTTTGAGCTGGACGCGCTGACCAAACCTGCCATCAAAGCCCTGGCCGGGCGCGTGGTGCTCATCACGGCGCATGATTCGTCGAGCCTGCAGGACACCCACCTGACGCCGTATTCGCGCGGCCTGATCGGGTTTGAGCGCACCCAGATGACCGGCGGCGAGGTGCATGCCAATATCGTCGAGACGCTGATGACCGGGCGTTACCCGCATGATCTGCCGCGCGCAATGGTGATCGCGCTGATTCTGTCGGCGGCAGCGGTGTCGGGGTTTGTGTTCTTGCGGCGCCACCCGTTCGTTGGCGCCGCGTATGGCATTGCACTCGCGGCGATTGCGGCGTTCGCTTCCTACCAGCTGTTCAAGTTCGATTGGCTGTTCCCCACTGCCGCTTTGCAATTCACCGTGCTGCTGGCGTTCTTGCTCACCCTCGCGCTGCGCCTCACCGGTGAAGAGCGCGAGCGCCGCCGTCTGCGCACCATGTTTGGCAGCTACGTGTCGGACGATGTGGTGGACCTGCTCATCACCCAGCGCGGCGAAGGCGAGGGAGTTGACCTTAAGGGGCAGGAGATGTTCGTCACCGTGCTGTTCTCCGACATCCGCAGCTTCACCACCATTTCCGAAAAGCTCAGCCCGCACGAGGTGGTGGAAATGCTCAACACCTATTTTGGCAAGGTGTGCGAGCCGATCCTGAACGAGCGCGGCAACGTCAACAAATACATTGGCGACGCCGTGATGGCGATGTTCGGCTCGCCCGTGCCGTATCCCGATCACGCGCGCCGTGCGGTCAAGGCGGCGCTCGGCATGCTCAAGGCTACCGACGAGTTTCGCGGCTGGATGGAACAGCGCTTTCCCGACCGCGGCCTGCCGCGCTTTGACATCGGCATCGGCCTGCACACCGGCAGCGTGATTTCGGGTGACATCGGTACCGACAAGCGGCGCGAGTACACCATCATCGGCGATACCGTTAACGCCGCCTCGCGCCTGGAGGGCATGACCAAGGAGCTGGGCTGGCGGATTGTCGCGAGCCGGGTCCCATTTGAGGCGGCGGGCGAGGGCGTCTTGGCGGGCGAGGGCAGCAGCATCCATGTCAAAGGGCGCAGCGCTGAAATTGAGGTGGTGGAGATTTTGGGCGTGCGCGAAGCGGTTGCGGCAGCGCAGCCGCCGGCCAGTTGATAGGATAGGCGCCGGCCGAGGGGGCCGGGTGAAAAGCGCCTTATCCCAGTCGGTAGTTTGAGGATAAGGAATTAACAATCATTTGCAATCTCCCACGCCAATGTGATAAATGTCCTTATGCTGTCAGCATGAACCGATGCATAATTCAATTGTCAAGAAGTTTTAAGTGATGCCGTTAACCAATCGTTAACCAGTCAATCCGGCAGATGACGCCGGCAAGGAGAACCAGCATGAATATCCTCTCAACCTCTGCCAAAGTGCTCGCCGCATTGTGTGCCGCCGCGTCGTTTGCG
Organism: Burkholderiales bacterium; assembly: GCA_031428855.1. Classification (GTDB taxonomy): domain Bacteria; phylum Pseudomonadota; class Gammaproteobacteria; order Burkholderiales; family JAEUOS01; genus CANJDH01. Next base: position 2,265 of record JANOYK010000163.1, read on the forward strand.
GTGTCGGCTTCTGCGGATGTCGGTTTGGTCAACCAGTTGCAGGGTGACGTGTCGTATCAGGGCGCAGGCGCACCCGCCGCCAAGGCCTCTGCCTTCATGAAGGTGCGTGAAGGCGACGCTTTTACTGTGCCGGCCGGCGGCGTCTTGCGCGTGGTCTATTTTGACGGTGGCCGTCAGGAAACCTGGAAGGGACCCGCCAGCTTTAAGGCCGGCCCCAAAGCCGGCGACGCGCAAAGCGGCAAGCCGGAAGTCTCGCAAGTGCCGGGCGGTGTGCCGGCCAAGCTGTCCCAGACGGCCGACGTGATCCAGATCGCCAAACTGGGCCGTGCCGGGGGTGTGACGGTGCGCGGCTTCCCGCCCAAGCTCACCGCAGCGCAAGCGGCCGAAGTGGCTCAGGCCAAGAAGACTTATGAATCGTGGAAGAGCAACAGCGCGGCGGACGACATTGCCCCCGAGATGTATCTCTACACCGTGCTGCAAGACCACATGCTTTATGACGACATGAAAGCGGTGGTCAAGACCATGCAGGACAAGCAGCCCAACAGCCAGGAAGTGCAGGCCTTGGCTGCGTGGGTCAATACCAAACAAAATTAAGTTCGCGCAGCACCAGCCGGTGTGGTTGGCCGGGAGTGTCTGCACAAACAAGCCCGGCAGGCTGTCCTCGCCGGGCTTTTTGTTGCCTGCAGCGCAAGGTGTGCGCCGTAGCGGTGACAGTGTTGCGCACCCAAATCAGCCGTAAACGCGCCGCTATAATTCCGCCCTCTGTTCCACCGCGCAGGGGTTGATCCAGCCCCGCTACTGCGCAGCCACGCCACCCCAAGAGAGGATGCCCATGCTCGGACTGATGCAAAGCGACCCGCTGCTGATATCGAACATCATTGAGCACGCGGCGCGCCACCACGCCGACACCGAAATTGTCTCGCGCACAGTCGAAGGCCCGGCCACCGCCGGTGGCGCGCTCGACGCGGCGCTGCACCGCTATACCTATCTCGATGCGGCCAAGCGCGCGCGCAAGGCCGCGCACGCACTGACCCGGCTCGGTGTGCGCACCGGTGACCGCGTTGGCACCCTGGCCTGGAACGGCTACCGCCATTTCGAACTCTATTACGGCATCTCCGGCGTTGGCGCGGTGATGCATACGATTAACCCGCGCCTGTTTCCCGAGCAGATCGCCTGGATCGCGAATCACGCCGAAGACAGCGTGCTGTTTTTTGACCTCACGTTTTTGCCGCTGGTCGAGGGCATTGCCGCACAGTTGACCAGTTGCAAAACCTTTGTGCTGATGACGGACCGCGCCCACATGCCGCCGGCCTCCAGCACTCCGAAGCTCCCCAATCTGCTGTGCTACGAAGACCTGATCGCGCCGGAGTCCGATCAAATTGACTGGCCGCAGTTTGATGAAAATACCGCCTCGTCGCTGTGCTACACCTCGGGCACCACCGGCAACCCCAAGGGCGCGCTCTACAGCCACCGCTCGACCGTGTTGCACACCTTCACCTCGGCCCTGCCTGACAGCCTCGGCTGCGGCGCACGCGACAGCATCCTGCCGGTGGTGCCGATGTTCCATGTCAATTCGTGGGGGCTGGCCTATTCGTGCCCGATGGTGGGGGCCAAGCTGGTGCTGCCCGGCCCGCAGCTCGACGGCAAGAGTCTGTATGAATTGTTCGAAGCCGAGAAGGTCACGTTCTCGGCCGGCGTGCCGACCGTATGGCAGGGCCTGCTCGGCCACGTCAAACAACACAACCTGCGCTTTTCGACACTGAAGCGCACCGTTATCGGCGGTTCATCCTGCCCGCCCGCGATGATTAAAACCTTTCAGGATGAGTATGGCGTCAAGGTGCTGCACGCCTGGGGCATGACCGAAATGTCGCCGATCGGCACGGTGTGCAATCTCAAATACAAACATGCGGACTTGCCGTCAGACCAGCGCTTCGCGATTGAAGTGACCGCCGGGCGCGCGGTGTACGGCGTCGATATGAAAATCGTCAACGATGCCGGCCAAGAGCTGCCGTGGGACGGCACCGCCTTTGGCGATTTGCTGGTCAAAGGGCCGTCGGTGATTCGCGGTTATTTCAGGGGCGACGGCGGCGACCCGCTGGTCAACGGCTGGTTCCCCACCGGCGATGTCGCCACCATCAACGCCGATGGTTTCATGCAGATCACCGACCGCAGCAAGGATGTCATCAAATCGGGCGGCGAGTGGATCAGCTCGATCGATCTGGAAAACATCGCGGTGGCGCACCCGGCGGTGCAACAGGCGGCGGTGATTGGCGTGGCGCATCCGAAGTGGGATGAGCGCCCGCTGCTGATTGTGGTCAAGCGCCCCGGTGCCGAAGTGACGCGCGAAGAATTGCTCAAGTTTTTCGACGGCAAGATCGCCAAGTGGTGGCTGCCCGATGATGTCGCCTTCACTGACGCGATTGCGCTCGGTGCCACCGGCAAAATGCTCAAGACCAAATTGCGCCAGCAGTTCAAGGACTACAAACTGCCGTCTGCGTAAATCACCCTTTGATACGGCCTGCAACCCTTGGTGGGCTTGCCTGTTATCGATGCGGCCTCTGAAACCGTTGGCAGCAGCGCTTCTTCAGTGGACGCTCTTAAAAAAATCGTTGCCGACTCTGTTGTTTACCCTTTGGACATCATCATGAACCGCTTCGTCATCAAGCTATGCCTCGCATCGTTCGGCCTCGCCGCGTCTTGCGCTGCGCTGGCCCAGTCCTTTCCCGCCAAGCCCATCACCCTGGTGGTGGCCTACGCACCCGGCGGCTTGGGTGACGCGCTGGCCCGCACGATTGCCGAGCGCCTCACCGTATCCCTCAAGCAGTCGGTGCTGGTCGACAACAAACCCGGTGCCACCGGTGCCATCGCCACCCGTTTCGTCGCCAAAGCCAATCCGGACGGCTACACCTTGCTGCTCGGCCAAACCGGCGAAATTGTCATCAACCCGGCCGTGATGAAAGACGCCGGCTACGATCCCAACAGGGATTTGAAACCGGTGGCGCTGGTGGGGGATTCGCCGCTGGTGCTGGTCGCGCCGCCCTCAGCGCCGTTTGCCAGCGTGCGCGAGATCGCGCAAGCCGCAGGCAAGAGCGGCGTCACCAGTTACGCTTCCTCCGGCACCGCCACACCCGGCCATCTGGCGGCCGAAGCCATGCTCGGCGCACTCAAAACGCCAATGACCCACGTACCCTACAAAGGCGCAGGCCCGGCCTTAACCGACGTGCTCGGCGCGCACGTCTCGTTCTTCTTCTCCAGTGCCGGTGCCACCTTCGGCCACGTGCGGGCTGGCAAGCTCAAAGCCATCGCTGTCACCAGCAGCGCGCGCATGGCCGCCCTGCCGAACACGCCCACCGTGGCCGAGACCCTGCCGGGTTTTGAATTCGGTCTGTGGGGCGGCGTGTTCGCGCCGGCCGGCACGCCGAACGACGTTGTGGCGCAACTGAACCGCGAGATCAACAAGGTGTTGGCCGAGGGCGCCACCAAACAAAAAATCGAAGACCTCGGTGCCAATGTGCGCCAGAACAGCGCAGACGAATTCGCCACCTTCGTGCAGCGCGAAACCG
>JANOYK010000164.1:0-3956 GCA_031428855.1 Burkholderiales bacterium
GCGAGCACATACGCGCCGGTGAGCACGGGCAGTGCCAGCAGCAGCCAGAGCATGTCGGGCCAGAGGAAGCGCATGGAGGGGAGCCTTCAGAACAGATGGATCAACCGCGCGAACACCAAAATGTATCACGATCAATTCGCCGGTCTATACGCAGAAGGAGTTGGCCCGGCGGATGCCGGTCTGCAAAATATTTCGATCTGCGTTGTCGACGTTCAGTCGCGCAGCCCTGCACGGAAACTTTCCAGCAAGCGGCGCATCGTTTCAAAAGCACCCTCTTCGAAATAGGTCAAGGCAGACCCATTCCTGGTCATTTGCTGCACCAGCAGCCCGATCTCGTCACCGGGCAGTTCGCGATCCAGGATCGTCATGAGAGCGGCCTTGGTTTCAGGAGACGCTATTTGCGCTACATCACTGCCCAAAAGACGTGCAACGGCCCGGTCGTCATGGAAGTCCTCTGCCTCCATCAGCCCTGTGACATCCCATCGTGTGCGCCCTGCCATCACTTCGTAGTGGGTCAGCAACAGGCGAATGTCCCTCGCGTCCTTGTCTTGCGCAGATTCGCGCTTTCTGTCTTCCCACGCAAATAGCTTCAGCAGCATGAGGCCGATCGGCGATGCCACTTTGACGGGAAGGTCGGTATCCACAATCACTGTCAGCGCAGCGCGAAATGCTTCGTCGAAGCCGATGACATTCATCACTTCGTAGCGCTTGGGAGGCCAGGCAATTTCTGCTTTGTCGCCCGCTAATGCGCCGAATGGGACGAGATCAATGTGGAAGCCTTGCAACTGACGGTGATTGAGGCGATGCGGGATCCGATCCTGCGCAAATTCACCTTGTGCGAGAAGGCCGTTTCGGATTTGCTCGAACTCTTCCCAACTTTTGAGCGCTATGCCGATGTCAGCATCCTTGGTTGCGCGCTGGGTATCGATACCGTGGATATGCGTGAACACCCAATCGCGCGCCATGGCGCCCATCAGAAACCAGTCAACCCCCACTGTGGCAGCAATGCGAGCCACCATGCGCAGCGCCCGCTGATGAACTGGCTCAACAATCTTTGTTGTAAGGTCAGGCCAGGTAGCGTTCATGGATCAGGCCGGCGGTTTCGATGGCGCGCGGATCACCCGTCGCCATCAGATCTGCGTAAACGAGAAGCGGCGGCACCCTGTCTTGCTCCGTTTCGGTTGGGGGAAAATTCCAGAATATTTCAACGACGGCGACATCGCCGGCAGGATCGGCCCGCATCCGCTGCTCTCTGAGCAATGTTGCCGGGATGCTTTTTGCGTAGAGGGTAATCTCGCCGGGCTTGAGGTAACCGGTCATGCGATCGGCCGCCACGTCCCCGCCCCACAAAGCGTTGTGCGCGCCCAGATTTGCCTTCTTCCACCAATCCGGCGTCTCGGCACGAAAACGCCGCACGATGTGCCGCGGAACAAGTTGTTCGGCATACGCCGCCGTCCATTTCTCGATCAGCGCGGGGCGCTGAAGCAATTGCTTGCCATTTTTGCCAAGATCAACCATATAGCCAGTTCGTTTCAGGTTCGCAACAACGCCGTTGACCGTCCCCAAAGCCACGCCGGCGGCATCAGCAATATCGCGGTATGGGCGATTGAGATATTCGGGCCGGGCCAGCAGCACGAAGAGAACTTTCGTTCCTTTCGGATTGAGCAACTGGCGCGGACGGACCGGCGGCCCGATCTTCATGCCGGCGGGTGGAGGGCAACCCACAACCAAGGCAAAAAAGCCGGTCTCGGCAAGGTATACATTGCCTGCCGTATCCAAAAAGGGGATGTCGGCATCCCGGAGTTTTTTGGCCTGCTCTGCGGGGATGTAGGGTGCGAGCAGCACCCTGTTCTCGTCAGCCTTTTGGTTGCGATGCCAGTCCCGAATCAAGGGGGCGATGGCGGGAGTGTCAACCTGAGGGACTACGATGGCAGTGTAAAAACGGTCTGCCTTCCCGCCCTTTGGTCTGAATACCAGTGTGGGCGGCGCTCCGGTGTCGCCGGTCGTTCCGGTGTCGCCGGCCGTTCCGGTGTCGCCGACCGTTCCGGTGTCGCCGGCCGGGCGCACCTGCAGGCGCGCCCGCTTCCCTGCCCATTGCGTGAAAGCATCGCAGGCATTTTTCGCTAGCACGAAAATATAATTTTTGTCAAGCATGATTGTCGTTCAACAATTATCAATGTTCAAAAAAAATGAACATGGATTGAATTTGAACATCCCATTCCAGGAAGTGCAATACATTTGTTCAACGATATTCGATGTTCAATGTTAATGAACAATCTAATAAATTGAACAAGTTCTGCGAAAGATACCTAACAAATCAAGCGGATCACCTCAGCGGCTATCGTCATCGACAAGAATCGATAAAGTTTAATAAATATCAACATAATCAATTATTTAATGGTTTTTATTGGATCGCGTGCAGCCATGGGAACTGCACTCGAAGCAGGTCGGATATCCCGGAGATTACGGTGCGCCGCCTCCGCTTCCCTCTTCGAATATTGCAAAAACGAGAGAGCCGCCACCTTTATTACCGTGGTAATAAACGGGTTGCACCCTAACTTGCTCCCACGAGAGCAAAATAAATAACTTGCTACCTTTATTACCGTGGTAATAAACGGGTTGCACCCCTTCGGATACCAAAAAAACAGAGGGGGCCACTACTCTTTGCTCCCGTGGGAGCAAACCTCTTGAACCTCCGGATACTGCCCTGGCAAGGGGTTCGTTACCCTTTGTGTAGTTTTGTTCCCACGGGAACAAGCCTCCGGATACTGCCCTGGCAAGGGGTTCGCCACCCTTTGCTACCGTGGTAGCAAATCAAACCCAGAGGATCGGCGAGTGATTTTCCTTCGCCGCGCTTGTCAATGTTGATCTGCCTCCTGTCGCTGTGGCTCTTGATGGGGGCGCAGACAGGTCATTTGTGAATGGCACCAAGAACTGCTCAAGGAGCCGTTCTTCAAGCATAGCTGGCCAGAAACGTTGGTGGGAGGGCATCTCAGCCAGATGCCACGTTGAAATCCATGCTAAAGCACGCGGGCCGAACAGCCTGCGCGCCATTCGCGCAGGCGTGATAAGGTTGAGTGACATGCTGAAACCTTGAAACAGGCCATCCGGCTGTTTGCACAGATCATGAAGAAAGCGGCGCTCTACAGCAGTTCTACCACCTCCCGCCAGCCTTTGCCCGAGCCGCCGCTCGTGGCACCGGCAGCAGAGCGGATGCCGTGGCGCGCGCGCATGGCCGCATTTTTCAAACGCCGCGAACGTTTGACCTTGTTCGTGGCTGGCGGATTGATCGCATTCGTTCCCGCTTTCACGGTGTGGCACAGCCAGACTGAGCGGCACGAGTTGCAGCAGGACGAAATCGACGCTGCCGTGTTGTATACGCTGGAAAATCAGCCGCTGCCTTCGCGCGCTGCCAAGGCGGCTGAGCTGGTGCGGCAATCGGTGGTGCGGGTGCAGGGCTTCGGCGATCCGGCCGAAGAGAAGGCCAAGCGCGACGCGCTGGAGGCGAAAAAAAATGCACCGAAGGAGCGCGCCGGCGGCACCGCCAAAGGCGCGGAGCGCAACCAATCGGCAGAGGCGCGCAAAGCACCCGCCGCGCAGGCGGACCAGGGCAATCGCAAACGCGACAGCGCGCGCGCAGAGCCGCGCGGCGCTGGCCGGATGGACCAACGCGGCACTCCGGGTGCGGACGCCCGTGGCGACAAGGGTGGCGGCATGCGCGGTGACAAGAGCGAAGACGCACGCGGAGAGCGGCGCGCCAAACCCGAGCCAGAAAAGCAGGACGCCCTCGAAGACTTTGGCGATGGCAAGGAGCGCGCCATGTCCACCGGCACCGGCGTGGTGATTCTGGAGAACGGCACCATCCTGACCAACCTGCATGTCGTGATCGGGGCCAAGCGCCTGGTGGTGACGTTTTATGACGGCATGGAGTCAGAGGCCGAGATCGTCGGCATGCA
>JANOYK010000165.1:0-4110 GCA_031428855.1 Burkholderiales bacterium
ATCTCGTCGAGCATCTGCTGGTGCAGCATGCCGGGCACCTGGTAAATCGATTTGGCGTCCCACACCGACACCACCGCTTTGGCCTGCACATTGCAGAACAGCGCGATTTTTTTGCGCTCTTCATCGGGGATCGGGCGGTCCGAGCGGCACAGCAGCGCGTCGGCCTGGATGCCGATCTCGCGCAGTTCCTTGACCGAGTGCTGGGTCGGCTTGGTTTTGATTTCGCCGGCCGAGGCAATGTAGGGCACCAGCGTGAGGTGCAGATAGCAAACGTCGGAGCGATCACCCTCCAGCCCCATTTGCCGGATTGCTTCGAGAAACGGCAGTGATTCGATGTCGCCGACGGTGCCGCCGACTTCAACGATGGCCACTTCAGCGGCATTCGGCGTGCCCTCGCCCGCGCCACGGCGGATGAAAGTTTTGATCTCGTCGGTGATGTGCGGAATCACCTGCACGGTGCGCCCGAGGTATTCACCACGGCGCTCTTTTTTGATCACGCTGTCGTAGATCTGGCCGGTGGTGAAGTTGTTGGCGCGGCGCATGCGCGCTGACGAGAAGCGCTCGTAGTGGCCGAGGTCAAGGTCGGTCTCGGCACCATCTTCGGTGACGAACACTTCACCATGCTGAAACGGGCTCATGGTGCCCGGATCAACGTTGATGTAGGGGTCGAGCTTGAGGTTGGTGACTTTGAGGCCGCGCGATTCGAGGATCGCGGCGAGCGACGCGGCGGCGATCCCTTTGCCCAGTGAGGACACCACGCCGCCTGTGACGAAAACGTATTTGGTCATGTCTTGCCGTCTTCGGAAATTTGAATTTTACACCAATCAAATGCGGGCTTTTCGCTGCGTGTGGTGTGTGTTGTGCGCATTGCGCAGCAGCGCTGGCCCGCTACTGCTTGGCGTGCATCAACTCATTGGCGTTGAGTTCACGCTTCCACAACTCCTTACCATCGGCATCAAAACTTTTCAGCGTCATGCGCCGCTCGCCCCACGCGCCGGCCACATCGAGGGTGCAGAAGTTGTGCTGGTTCACCACTGTCTCCGCATCGGTGCGCGACATGTCCTCACCGCGCGCCGGTGCATGCACCCCCGAGGTGAGCGGCGAGCAGGTGAAATCGTAGAGCGGATAGGCACCGTGGCGCTCCTGCTTGTTCAGTTCGGTGTGGTGGCGGTCCCCCGAGAGGAACAGCACGCCGTTGACGCGGTTGGCGGTGAGCCAGTCGAAAAACTCGCGGCGCTCGTCGGCAAAATGGCTCCAGCCTTCGATGCGCGGCGGCACTTCTTTGACGATCTGGTTGCCGGCCGCGATCACCTTGAAGCGCGCGGTTGAGGCCAACAGCGCATTTTTGAGCCAGCGCAATTGCGCTGCGCCAAACAGGGTTTTGCCCGGCAGGTTTTGCGCGCTGTCGGCGTCGCGGTAATAGCGGCCATCGAGTAAAAAGAAGTCCACATCGTTGACACTGACGCTGCGGAACACGCCGGGTGTGTCCGGCATGCCCCACGCGCCATTGGCCCAGTAGCGCTGAAACAGGCGCAGCGAGTCGGCCTTGTAGGTGAAGCTCGCGTTCGAGTCGTTCGGGCCGAAGTCGTGATCGTCCCAGATCGCGTAGTGGTTGCCGGTACGCAGCAGACTCTGTATCTGCGGCTGCGTGCGGTCATGCCGCCAGCGCGCCGCCATGCCGGCCGGGCTGCCGGCATCGGCCTCACGCAAATACAGATAGTCGCCCAGCCACAGCATCACGTCCGGTTTTTTGGCGGCGATGCTGGCGAAGATGCCGTTGTTGGTGCCATACGGTTTGCCGGTGGGCGCGAGCGCACGGTCGTAGGGCGGATCGTTCACATACACACACGAGCCGAACGCCACGGTGAAATCGGGCGGCGTGTGGCCCAGCGCCGGATTGAACGAATGCTTGCGCCATTGCCACGCGGCCTCGGTGTTGAAGGTAAGCACCTCGGGCACGCGCGCCTCCTTGCCGTCGAGCAGCACGCGGTAGCGGTAGCGCGTGCCGGGCTGCAATGCATCAAGCGTGATCTGCGCGGTGAAATCTTCCGCGCTGCCGAGCGCGGCTGCGGTTGAGCGTTTGCGCTGCGTGTGTCCACCCGGCGCGCTCTCGGGCCAGTATTCAATCTGCGCCTTGGCTGCAGCATCGGCTTGCAGCCAGATGATGGTGGAGCGCGCATCGCGGTGGCCGGCCATCGGGCCGGCGGCGAGATTGGCGGCGCCGGCCGGCAGTGCGCCCGCCACAAGAACGCACAGTACCAGTGCCTGCACGCATCTAGCAATCGCCATGAAACCGTTGGTGGGAGCCATTCTACAAATCATGTTCAGTTCCAGTGCAGCATCGGCAGGCCCGCCACCGGCGAGCGGAAATAGGGAATCGTGGTGCCCATCAGGCTGCCGATGTAAGCGGTGCGCAAATCGGGTCCGCCAAAGGTGATGCTGGCCATCCACGGTGCGACTGTGCCGCGCGCACGCATCATCAGTTCGGGCGTCACACCGCCGCTGTGCATCGCGTCGAGCAAATCTTTCGACGCCGCCGGGTTGCCGTCATCCAACAACAGCCGCTTATCACCCTGCGGCGTGATCGCGATCAATTGATCGACCATGATGAGCGTACACCACAGGTTGCCGTAAGCATCGAACGCAATGCCGTCGGGAAAGCCGCCCAGATGCGCCGGGCCGTAGACCTCGCGCCCGCTCAAGCTGGCGTCGGCACCCACGCGCATGCGCGTGATGTGCGGGCCGGTGGTCTCGACGATATAGAGCCACTCCTCTTTCGCGTCGAACCGGATTTCGTTGGTGAAATAAAAACCGTCAGCGACGATGCGGATGCCGGTGTCGTCCACCACGGCGATATAGCCGTCACGCACGCGCGACGATGCCGCTTGCGTCCACGGGTTGACCTTGGTGGTGACGGTGATCCAGATGCGGTCTTGGGAGTCGCGCAGCACGAAATTGACTTTGCCAATCGGCGCGCCGTCAATCCGGTCGTGCAGGGTGCGGGTGCGGCCATCTCGCGTCATCACTTCGAGCAGGTCGGTGCCGAAGTTGGCAATCAGGATGTCGCCATTGCGCGCGAAGGCGAGGCCGTTGGGCAGCGTGCCTTGGGTGAATTTGGTTTCGATGTCGTCCACGCTGGCTGCCTGTGCGGTGCCAAACCGCGCATCGGCGCGCTGGCCGATGAAGGTCTGGGTGCCGTCATGGCGCAGCATGGTGACACCACCGCGCGCGTCGGCCGCCCACAGCGTGCCATCCGGCTCGGCCAGAATGCACTCGGGGCGCTGCAAGTCGTGGCCGATGGTGCGCAGCGCGGCGCGGTCAATCGTGAATCCGTCGAGCGGGTTAGGCATGTCTTGCCGCCGTCACCTTGATTGCAATCACCTTGCCGTTGCCCGTCCCTGCAGGCGCGGCCAGCCATTCGGGCTGCAAGGTCACGTGATCGATCTTGAAACTATCTTGCAACATCTGCCGCGCCTGTTTGAGCACACCGGGCCAGGCATCGACTTCGCGCAGCAGCAAGTGGGCGGACAGCGCGCGCCGCTCGGCGCTCATTTGCCACACATGCAGGTCATGCACCGACACCACGCCATTGATACCGGCCAGCGCACGCCCCACTGCGCGGTAGTCGACGCCATCGGGCACCGCTTCCATCAACACGTTGACCGAGTCGCGCGCGAGGCTCCAGGTCGAGCGCAAAATCAGCAGCGCCACCAGCACCGAGAGCAGCGGGTCAATCAAGGTCCAGCCGGTGAAATAGACCACCGCACCGGCGACGATGGCCGCCACCGAGCCGAGCAGATCGCCCAGCACATGAACGGCAGCGGCGCGGGTGTTGAGGCCGCCATGATCGTGCGACAGCAGCCACAACACCACGATGTTGACTGCCAGGCCAATCACAGCAACGATCATCACGGCGGCACCGGCAATCGGCAGCGGCTTGAACACGCGCGTGACCGCTTCGACGATGATCCACACCACAATGGCGAGCATGGTGAGGGCATTGACGAATGCGCCGATCACTTCGGCGCGGCCATAGCCAAATGAATTTTTGTGTGACACCGGGCGCGCGGCGAGACGCGCTGCGATGAGCGCGATCAGCAGCGCGCCGGC
>JANOYK010000166.1:0-5271 GCA_031428855.1 Burkholderiales bacterium
CGAAGCGCGTGGGTGAGCACACTGGCGAGTTGGAATAGCCGTGGGTGAAATACAGGCCTTCGCGCGCGAGGCGGTCGAGGTGGGGCGAGACGCCGCCTTGCAGGTGTGGATTACCTGTGACCCCGCGTGCGCCGCCGCAGCCGAGGTCGGCATAGCCGAGGTCATCGGCGAGGATGAAAATGAAATTGGGTTGGGTCATGCGGCAAAGCTCACAGCAAAACTCACAGCAAAACTCACAGCAAAACTCACAAGCGGCCTCAATGCAGATTCGGCTTTTTGAGCATGTCGTGGCGGTCCATCGATTTGACCGTGATGCGCAGCACGTCACCAGCGCGCGCCAGCGTGAGCGGCACATCGACACCGGCCGCGCCGCGCTTCCAGATGGCGCGGAACAATTCAGCCAGGCCATGCACGCGCTCGGCCCCGACCCCCAGCACCATGTCACCGGCCTGCACGCCGGCGCGCTCGGCCGGGCCGGCGGGCGAGACATTGCCCACCGTGAGCTTGCCGTCCGGGTCTTGCGTGTACATGCCCAGCCACGGGCGCGGCGGGTGCGGGCTGCGGCCGGTTTGCAGCATCGGCTCCAGAATCGGCGTGAGCAAATCGGCCGGCACAAACATGTTGACGTGAATCGATTCGCCCTTGACCTCTTGCTGCACCAGCAGCGAGCCGACACCGATCACGTCGCCCTGCGCATCGAGCAGCGCCGCGCCGCCCCACTGCGGATGCGCGGGGGCGGTAAACAGTGCTTCGTCGAGCACGTATTCCCAGTAGCCGGCGAATTCGCGTTTGCCGATCAGGCGCGTTTTGAGGGCGTGGTTGATGCCGCCGTGGCCGATCACAAACACCGGGTCGCCGACGTTGACATCACGCGTGCTGCCCAGCTTGAGGTGCGGCGCATCGAGTTTGCCGAGCGCCTGAATCAGGCCGAAGCCGGTGGCCTGGTCGTAGCCGAGCGGGTAGCCTGCGACCACATCGCCGCGATTGGTGGTGAGCCAGATGCGCGTGGCCTCGGTGATGAGATAGCCGATGGTGAGCACCAGGCCGCCATCGCGGATGACGATGCCGTAGCCGCCGCGCTCGGTGCCGAGCAGGTTGGCGGTGAAGGCATCTTCGGGCACTTCAGTGCGCACCAGCACCACCGCATTGAGCGCGCGCGCCAGATCAAACTGGACTTCGTCAGCCTTCGGCCGCAGCGACTCGGGGAAGGCCCATTGTTGGGTTTCAGACATGGCGCGATTTTGACATGAAGCTGCGGCAGCGCTGGCCGAACCTGTGCCAACACGGAACGTATGCGTTGGCGTGCGCCGGGCTTTCCGGGTTCAGCGGCCCCGGTTCACTCATGGTGTCTGACGCGCGCTGTCGCGCATCAGGTCTGCCGCCTTCTCGCCAATCATGATTGCCGCGGCATTGGTATTCGATGCTGGAATCGTCGGCATGATCGACGCATCGGCCACGCGCAGCCCGGCTACGCCATGCACACGCAATTGCGCATCGACTACCGCGAGCGCATCGCTGCCCATCTTGCAGGTGCCCACCGGGTGGTACGAAGGGAAAATGCTGGCGCGAAGGTAGTCCTCCAGCGCCGCATCAGAATCGATCGCGGGGCCGGGCCGCACCTCGCGCACGGCGTAGCGCGCCAGCGCTGGCTGCTGCGTCACCCGGCGCACGATGCGCATGGCTTTAATGAACGTTTGCAGGTCTTCGTCCTGCGTCAAATAGTTGGTGTGAATCTGCGGTGGCGCGAGCGGATCGTTCGAGCGCGCATGCACCGACCCGCGCGAGGCCGGCTGCTGATGCACCATGCCAATCGAGCAGCCGGGAAAATCATCGAGCACGATCTTGGTGGCGTTGCGCTCGTCGGGGCTGGATAGGTGATGCAGTTGCAGCTTGAGGTTGACCTGCGCGCGTTCCGGCTCGGTTTTCACATAGGCGTGCGCGGTGGCCCCCGGCACGCTCATCAGGCCGTCGCGCAGCAACATCCAGCGCAGACCCATTTTGATTTTCTCGAACTGGCTGGGCATGATCTGGTTCAGCGTTTTGACGCCGCGCAGTTCGAGCATCAGGCGCGCCTGCAAATGGTCGCGCAGGTTTTCGCCGACGCCGGGCAGGTGCTGGTTAACGCTGATGCCCAGCTTGGCGAGGCGTGCGGCGTCGCCGATGCCGGAGAGTTCAAGCAGTTGCGGGGATTGAATCGAACCCGCACAGAGCGCCACTTCGCGCGCGGCGCGCGCCGACATCAGCTTGCCGTCCTGCATCCACTCCACGCCGCAGACGCGGCGCGCAGCGCCTTCTCCGGCAAACAACAAGCGCGTTACCTGGGCCCGCGTCACCAGCCGGAAATTGGCGCGCTTCTGCGCCGGACGGATGTAGCCCTCGCGCACACTCCAGCGCAAGCCCTTGCGGGTTGACATCTGGATCAAGCCGCCGCCGTAGTAGTGGCCGCTGTTGGTGTCCGGGTTCTCGGGAATGCCCGCTTCTGCGCACGCCTTGAGAAATGCATCGCTCAAGGTATCGCGCGGGGCCGACTCGGTAATCACCAGCGGCCCATCGTGCCCGCGCACGGCGGGGTTGCCGTGCGCGTAATGCTCCATGCGCTTGAACAGCGGCAGCACATCGTTGTAGGCCCAACCCGCGTTACCGAGTGCGGCCCAGTTGTCGTACTCCGCCGGATCACCGCGCACCCAGAACATGCCATTGATGTTGGACGTGCCGCCGACATTTTTGCCACGCGGGCAAAACAGCGCGCGGCCATTCACGCCGGGTGATGGCTCGGTATCAAAGCGCCACATCGCGCGCTGGCCCACCACGATCTTGGCAATGCCGGCCGGGATGCGCATCCAGATCCACGATTCATCGACGCCGGCTTCCAGCAGCAGCACGCGGTGACGCGGGTTCTCGGACAGACGGCTCGCCAGCACGCAGCCAGCCGAGCCGGCCCCGATGACGATGAAATCGCAGGGTTCGTTATGGTCAGACATCGACCGCGATGTTAGCGCAGGGCATGCGGCCAGGCGCGCGGCAAACGGCAGCGCGTGGCGCACCGCTCATCCCTGCGCCGCACCAGCCCGCCACCCCACCCCTATACTCGATGCATGCCGCGCCGCCACCATCACAGCGTCTATGTCGTGCTGCTCTCACTCGATGTGCTCGATGAGCCGCGCTTTCGCAAGTCGAACCCGGATTACACCTTCGGCAAACCCTGCGTCTATGTCGGCATGACCGGCCTCTCACCCGATGTGCGTTTCGACAAACACAAGGCCGGGATTCAGGCCAATCGTTTTGTGACTGACCACGGCGTGCGCCTGCTGCCTGAACTCTACGAGGTCTACAACCCGATGCCGTATGAAGCGGCGCGCGAGATGGAGGTGGAACTGGCGATCAGCTTGCGCGAGAAGGGGTATGGCGTGTGGCAGGCATAGACTGGAGAGTGTTGATGGGAGCGCCTCTCCGCCGATAAATCCTAAAAACCGTTGGTGCGAGCCAGTCTTGGCCCAACGCTATTCAACGGCGCTGCCCAGCCACCCGCAATGCATTGCGCAACGCCTTGCCGCGCGCATCGCGATAAATATCGAAATCACTATCAATCGTCAGCACATCGGTCAGGCCGCGCCGCGTTGCCAGCTCGGCTACCGACGCATCGGCAAAATCGAATGGCACGTCGCGGTATTCTTGCGAGATCGCCAGCGCGTCATGAAACGACCCCGGCCCCGGGTTGTCGAGTACCAGACCGCCACGTTCAATCCACCGCAGGAAGTTGAGCGCTGCCGCGCCGCTCACCCGTTTTGACAACAATGCGCAAACCTCGGTCACCACCGGCCACGTGGTGAACAGACGCGCATCCGGGTTGGCCTCTACCCACGCCAGCACGCGCGCGTTCCACGCGTCGCTGCGGTTGAACAGTGCCAGCAGCGGGCCGCTATCGGCTGCGACGCTTTTCATCCAAGACCTCGGCCAAATGTTTTTTGCGGTTGGTTGCGAGGTCGCGCGGGCCATCGTGCCGGGCGAACAGGTCGCGCCCCAACTCGTAAGGCGAAGCGGATTGATTCAGGTAGGCGCGCAGAGCATCGCGCACCAGCACGCTCTTGGGCTGCTTGAGCGCTGCGCTGCGCGCACCCAGCGCCTTTTCGAGATCAGGTTCAAGTTTGATGGTGAGGGTCATGGCGCAACTCCGGTCCAGCAACAGGTAATACGCCGAATATTACCTGACTGACCCACCCTCCACACCAGCAGCACAAATCGCACGGGGCCGGTAAGCTTGCCGTCCCCACGCTCCAACCGGTTCGCCACTTCCCACCATGACCAACGCCCGCGACTTCCGTCCCTTCGTTCCCACGCTTGCCTACCCGCGCGTTGCCGCGATGCAGGGGCGCGACGCCCACGCGCATGGTGCGGCGGGGCTCGCGAACCCGCTGCCGCGCGACTTGCTGTTCACACCGTGGGAAGCGCTGTATCACGCGCCGTTTACCGGCATCACCGCTGATGGCACGGTGCAGCCCGGGTTGTTTGCGCTGGGGCCTGATGGTGCGTCCGGTGGTGCATCCGATGGCACGTCCAATGCGGCATCCAACGGTGTGCCAACGCAGGCAATGGTTGCCGCCAGCATGTGCAAAGCGGGCGTCTGCGCGCGCTCGCGACGATTGAATCGACGAGGCTCGAAGCCTTCCCCGATGTGCCGACACTCGCCGAAAGTGGCCTCGCCAATCTCAACATCATGAACTGGTATGGAGTCTTCATGCCTACTGCCACACCGCGCGACATTGTTGATTTTCGGGAGCGCGAACTGCTGCTCGTCGCCAAAGACCCCACGTTTGTCAAGCGCATGAAGGAGATGAGTTTTGACCCGATTGCGTTTGGCGCGCAAGAATTCACGCGCCTGATGAATGCCGAGCGGCCGCAGTGGACGGCGGCGATCAAGGCGGCGGGTATCGCGACGAAGAAAGATTAGCGGCGGGCATTCACAGCCAGGACTCACAGAAAAAATTGGCAGCAGCGGCGGCATTGAGCGCACTGCCGCATCTCCGCTCACCACTTACCACTCACCACTCACCACCCACCACTCACACAGAAAGTTACTCCCATGGATCTCGGTATCAAAGGCCGCCGCGCAGTCGTCTGCGCCTCATCGCAAGGCCTCGGCCTCGCCTGCGCCACCGCTCTCGCGCGTGAGGGCTGCATTGTCTTCATCAACGGACGCGACCCGGCGCGTCTCGCCGCTGCTATCGCCAGCATCACCCAAACTCTCGGCACCAGTGCAGACGGCACCGCGCC
>JANOYK010000167.1:0-2882 GCA_031428855.1 Burkholderiales bacterium
GCTGCGGATTGTGCCGCCTGCTGCATCGCCTGCGTGCCATCCTGCATCGCCTGGCTGACGGCTGTTTGGGTGGCGGCGGCTTGCTGCTGCATGAAGTTCATCCAGGTTTGCGGATCCATCCACGGTGCGTTCGGCGCTGCGGCACCGGGCTGCGAGCCGCCCGCACCAACGGTGTTGGCAGCACGATCGCCAAAAGCCTTGGTGGCAGCGGCGCTCAGGCCATTGAGGCCGGCCAGTTGCATTTCGAGCGCGTTGATTTGCAGGCCCATCATGCTCAGATTCATCTCCAGCCATTGCTTGACCTGCTTAAGTTCAGCCAGACGTTTCTCCAACTCTTTCGGGTCGAACGAGGGCATCTGCATGCCGCCGGCGGCGGGGCCGGGGTTACCAGTGAGGCCGAAGCCGGGCACTGCCATTTGGCCCCACAACTGTTTGACGAATTCGAACGGGTCGGGCGGAGTGGACATGACGGGCTCGGTGGAGAACGCGCGGATGACGGTGCGTTGACAAAACGCGTGATGGAAAATGGTGCGCCGATTCTACGCTGATGGCGTGGCGTGTTTGCCGCCGCAGCGGTGTGACGGCGGGTGCCCCGTTATCTTGGCGGGGGCGAAGCAGCGCCGGACGGAATCACATACTCGGGATAACGCGCGCGAAAGCGCAACAGGCTGGCATCGGCCGCGTCGTGTTCGCCGCGCTGGCGCAATTCGATCAGGTAGGTGATCCAGCGCTTGGGCGTGAGTTGGGCTTCGAGTGCCGGTGTGAGCAGCGCGAACGGCTCGACTGCACTGGTGGCACCGGGCACTGCGCGGCTGCGCAGCGTGCCTTGCACAGTCTTGGTGGCGGCAGCGCCATCGTCCGCAATGGCGTCGCGCCGCAGTGCGCCGCTGCCGCTGGCGGAACTATCCGCCGCGCTTGATGCGCGCGCTGCCACCGGTGGCGCGGGAGCCGGACGAGCCATCGGCGGTGGTGATGGCATCACCGATGGTGTGACGGCCGGCCATACCGGCGGCGGCGCTGCGGGCGGCTTCGCGGCGGGGGGCGGGGCTGGTGCGGAGATGGCGGCTGGTGCCGGCGCGGGTGGGGCGGGTGGTGCAGGTGCGGCAGCCGGGGCCGGCACGGGAGGCGCGGCTGCGGCTACAGCCGGCGCACGCTCGGCGCTGGGCGCGCTGGCCAATGCCTCTGGCGTGACCGCTGGTATCTGGCCGCCGCTGACAGAGGGAGAGGGCGCGCGAGTCATCGCATTGCCTGCGCGCGTGTCTGCTGCTTGCCCCGTGTAGGCCTGCTCTTCCACCTTCGCCTTCTTTGCAGTTTCGATGGACTTCGCCGCATCCGCCAGCCGCGCCGCCTCGGCCGTCTGCGCTTTGGCGGGCGCAGGTGCGTCCGTCTGCGGTCCGAACGGTTGCGTTTGGGTTGACGACCCTTCCTTGCGCTCCGGGGAAGGAGCCACAGCGCCGGCAGAGCGCGCAAGCGGTTCATCGCGCGCAGCCGATTGCGCGCGCAGCTCGCGTGCGGGCACAGCGCCGGGCACCGGTGCTGGTGCGGCAGGTGTCTGTGCCGCTGCGGTGGGCGCTGATGCGGCTGCGGGGGCTGCTGGTGTTGCTGTTGGTGCCGTTGGTGCCGTTGGTGCCGTTGGTGCCGTTGGTGCCGTTGGTGCTGCCGTTGCTGCTGCCGGTGCCGCAGGAGCGGCCTCGCTCGCCCGCTCCGCGCGCGCTGATGCGCTCTCGGGCGGCTCCAACTGGATGCGCGTGACGATACCAACGGAGAGGACGACCCCCGCTGCCAATGCCAGCGGCGCGCGCCAGCGGCGGGTCCACGAGGCATCGTTGGCTGCGATGCGCTGCGTGCCTGTTGCATCGGCCGCACTGGTGGCGGCTACCGTGCTCGCTGGGGCACTCTCGGTCGCCGCAGTGCTGGCGCTGAGGGCGGCCTGATTCAGCGCCGCCGCCGTGCGCGCGAGCGCGAGAATCGCTGCATCTGCCGCCGCGCCGGGCTGCTCGGTCGAGGCGGCACGATATTGCGCCTCGATGGCGGCATCGGCCGGGTCGCGCATCCCGCCTGCGGGATCGCGCATGTCGCCCGAAGAATCGCGCAAGTCGCTCATACAAAACCTTTCATGCCATCGCGCACTTTGGTGAGCGCGTAGCGCAGCCGGCTTTTCACGGTCTCGAATCCCTGACCAGTGGCGGCGGCTATTTCTTCGAGTGTCAATCCGCCTTCAAGTTGCAGCAGCAACGCCTCACGCTGGGCCGGCGGCAGCGCTTCGACCAGATCGACGGCGCGCCGCGCCGCGCGGCGTTGCGCCACCGCTTCATCCGGCTCGGGGGCGGTGCTGGCGTATTCGGCGGCGTGGTTGTCTTCATCACCTATGCCATCGCCATCGAGCGCGCTGAAGGCCACCAGATTGGCGCGGCGGTAATGATCGATCAGACGGTTGTGGGCGAGACGGTAGAGCCAAGTGGTGAATTTGGCATCGGGCTGCCATTGCGCGTGGGTGCGGATCACCGAGGTCCAGACGTCCTGCGCCAATTCTTCAGCCAGACCAGTCTGATGCAGGCTGCGCAAAAAATAACGGTAGACGCCGCCCTTGTGGCGGCCATAGATGGTCTCGAAACCGCGCGCATCGCCGCTGGCGAAGGCCGCCATCAGGGCGGCATCGGGGTCGATCTCTGCTGCCGGCGTCATGACCACATGCGGCGCCGGCTGGCGCGCGCGCGGGGTGGCGGTGCCGTACGGGAAGACGAGTGGAACCGGCAGGGAAAACGAGAAAACGGCAGCGAACATCCCCGCTCTAACGAACGGGTGCGGCGCATGGGGTTAGGCGGCCGCCGCTAGGTTGGCCGCCGCTACGTTGGCCGCTGTGCTGGTGGCCGCGCCGGACG
>JANOYK010000168.1:0-11137 GCA_031428855.1 Burkholderiales bacterium
CATACAGCATCATGGTGCCGGCGGTGTAAGCGGGCGACCATTCGACTTGCGTGAGTTTGATATTGCGGGCACCCGGCACGTCATTGCCAACGATGTCGGCCAAGGTCAGGTTGCCGCTGGCCGATACCTTGGGCACGACCGCGTCGCGCGCTTCGTTGAGCGAAAGCGTGAGGTCGAGATCGACACTGGTTGGGCTGCGTGCGTTCGACGGCAACTGGCCCTTCGCCAACACCGACAATTCGAGTGATTCGAGGCTGTCCAAACGGGCCAGCGTCGCCGCGTTCTTGGCCACGACCAGCCGCCCGGTGTAAGCGGCGGTATTGAGGTTGAAGCCCTTCAGGCTCACCACCTTGTCGGCATTGGCGCGGGTGAGGGTGCCGTCGATGGTGGCGGTGCGCTCAATCGGATTGAGCACGATGCGCACGTCATTGAGTTCGAGCGTCTCAAGGGTGGTGCGGACTGCAGCCGGTTTGGCTGACGCAGCACGCCCGTCTGCGGCACGCCCGTCCGCTGAGCGCCCGTCGGCTTGGGGCAGTGCGTCCGCCGCTGGCGCGCGCACGTTCAGAGCCAGATTGGCCGTGATGCCGATCGACATGGCAATCGGATCAGCCGGTGCCAGGGCAATCGACCAGGAGACGTTACGCACCTTCGCCGGGCCAAACTGTTTTCCCTCAAGATCCTTGATGGCACCCCCGAAGATGAGACCCTCGGTCAACTTGGTGCCGTATTTTGCGGACAGCGCCGCGATGGTTCGGGCCGGCGCTGCGGCCATTACCGGCCGCTCGCTCGCCACCACTTCCTTGAACAGGGCCGGGTCCAGGTTCTTCGCCGTTACCGGCACGGCCGGCGCGCTGGTACTGAGGAGATCCTGCGCGCCCCTGCCATTGGGCATGGCACCGACGTCGAGGGTCGAGAGCAGCGTGATGCCGGTGGCGGGCGCGAACTCGGCCAGATCGTCGCGCTTGAGCAGTGGTCTAAGCTGCGCCGCATCAGCGGCAGTGAACTTGTGCCCGTTGTTGCGCGCCGGCGTAAACGCAAACACCGCGTTGGACACGGAGAAGTTGCGCACATCGGTGTCCTTGAGCTCCGGGAGGTAGTCGCTGAGCGACCATCGCTCGTGGGCGATCAGCAGGGTGGTGGCCGCGCCGGGTCTGGGCGCATAGCGCACCACTTTCGCCGGCAGGCCGTTGAGAAAGGTCTCGCCGTGCAGCAAGGTGTTGGGTTTGGCCGCATCACCGCCGGTTATTTTCACCATGACGCTGGCCAGCGTCGGCGGCAGCGTGAGTTCGGGGTCGGCCAGATCAGCCAAACGAATTGATTTGACGGCACCCACCTGCCCCGCAGCCGGCTTCTGCGCCGCAGTTGCGACGGCGGTGGTTTGCGGCGCGAGCGCGGCGCGCAATACCCATGAGCGACTGTTGACGCCGAACGCACGGCCATCACGATCCACGCTAACGGCAGTGAGATGACCCGGCATCAGCGCCCACGCCCCGGTTTGCGGGTCGCGGTGGTGCAGGGTGCCCCCGCCTTGCGCCTCGTTGAGTTGTTTGCCGATGACATACAAATCGCCCGCTGCGCCGCCGACACCGACATCGCTTCCCGGCGGGGCTGTGGCGTCCTCGATCCAGGCATTCTGTGCGTAAACAAACAGGCGGCCATTGCGGTCCAATGCCCACGGGCGGCCCTGCGGATCAACGTCAACGCGCTCGACCCGTCCCGGGATGTCGCGCCAGCTCATGGCCCGGCCGGATGGATCAAACGCCGCCGTCAGCACCGCGCGGTTGCCGCCGGCAATCTGCGCGTCCGCGAGCCAAATCTGGCCGCCGCCCACGCCCACGTCAGCGGCACGCATTCCCGTGGGCCGCCACACGCCCTGACGGTCGTTGGCCGTCACCACCAATTCGCCGCTTTTCGTGAGCGCGGCCGCGCCCTGGCTCGACGCATCAATGCGCGCAAGGTCGTTGCGGCTGCCATGCGGTTCCCACAGGTTGCGCCCCTCGATCCAGCGGTAGGCGCGGCCATCGGTGCCGACATACCAGCGCTGCCCGTCTTCACTGACAGCGGCGTCCACTGCGCGGGTGCCCAGTTGCACCCAGTCGGGCGGCAGCAGCGCGCTGGTTTGTGCGCTGGTTTGTGGGTTCGCTGGCGGGTTCGACGCTGCGCCCGATGACGGCTTCGATGGCGCGCTGGTTTGCGCCACGCACGGTGCCGCAGACAGTTGCGCGAGCGCCAGCAGCGGGGGTGCCAGCAGTTTTGAAACCATTTTGATATGCATGGGTTGCCCCAATTGTTATTGCGCGATCAACACGCGCTGGCTGGAGGGAAAATTTGCGACGACCGGTTTGCCTTTGGAGGTGACGGCCACGCGCGTCAATCCAGACTGGCCAGTGAAGACAAACACTTTCTGGGCGCGGTCCCATTGTTTGAGCCGCCCGGCAAGATCAATGATGAACACACTGCCGTCTTTGCCGACGCCGATGTCCTGCGCCTTGTCGGAGTCGAGCACGTTGCGTTTCTCGAAGGTATTGCTCGACGCCACGAACTCGTACACATCGGATTCGAAGCTGGTGGCCCACAGCACGTTGCGCGTGGCCCCGGTGCCGATGCGCGCGAATTTTTGATCGGCGCGGCGCGTGATGGCGGCACCGGCATTGGGCCCGATGCCGATGAAGTTGATCCGGCGCTCCGGGAAGATCGCGGCAATCCAGTTGTCCAGTGTCACGTCCATGTCCAGCACTGTGGTCAGATCGCGCGTGTTGGCCGTCACCTGGTTGGAGCGCAGGTCGGATTGAACCAGCGCCAATCCGCCCAGGTCAAAAAAGTCGGCAGCCGGGCCGGTGAAGGTGGCGGCGTCGTATTCGTTCAGGTAGTAGCGCACGCAGGCACGCGTGATGCCGTAGAACGCCGGAACGGCGGGCGCACCGGCGAGCGCGGGAGGTGCCGTGCCAAAGGCCACCGCGCGTGCCGCCAGCGCCACCTGGTATTGCACGCGCTTGAGAGTGTCGAGGTGGATAAAACGGCGCTGCGCCGGGCTGTAGATCCAGTTGCGGCCCTGCCATCCGGGGGTGCGCGAGCGGCAGGGGTCAGCATTGGCATCAAACCCGGTCACGATAATCTGGTCATCGAGCCCCACCGAGAGGTCGTTCAGCCCGGCACCGAGATTCGGGAAACCCGGCGCGGCGCTGGGGACATCAATCGCGGTAAACGTGTAAGCCGTTGCGATGCCGCCGCCAGTGGTGGTGGCCACATCGGGCACGGTGACCCCCGCCGTCGCTTCAGTGGCTTTGGCCAGTGCCAAGTCCCCGCTTTCATCACGCTCGAACAGCCGGGCCGCCAGCACATTGCCATTCTTTTCGATGATCCAGGGCCGGTCGTTCGGGCCAATCGCGACGCGCGCTACGCTGGTGCGGCGTTGAATCTCAAAGCCGCCGGTGCGCTGATTGAAGCGTTGCAGATTGCCCTGGGTATCGACCGCGTATACGGTGCCGCCGGGGCCGACCGCAATGTCTGCCACCGCAAGGCCACGCCGCTCGCACTGCGCGGCCTTGTCACACTGAAATAGCAGACCGGCGTTGTTGCGGTACCAGAAGCCGCCGTCCGGCGCTGCGGCCACCAGGTCAACGTTGCCGGCCAGGCGCGTGTGAGTGACGGCATCGCCCTTGATGTTGAGCCGGTACAACTGGCCCGCAGCCGAGATCGCCAGGGTGACGCCATTGCCGTTGGTCGAGAGATCCACCATCGGGTACTGCAGCGGCAGTCTGCGCCAGGCGCTGCCGTCGTGCCGCAGCAGCACGCTGCTGCCATTGGTGCCGAGCGGCAACCCGGCTTCGCTCACTTCGATCTGCGGCAGGGAACCGGGAAAGCTGTTGAAGCGCCGCTGTGGGTTGGACCAGCGCACCATGCCGCCCCCTGCAGCGGTGCCAAACACGCTGCCGTCGTAACCAATTGCCAGTGCGCTCAGATTCGTGGCTGACGCAACCTGCACCAACTCCAGGGAAGAAAGATCGGGCACGATGGCCCGGTCCGGTGTGCCGCTCAGCGTGCGGCTGCGCACTGCAAGATCGGGATTGACGGTGCCGGCCGGCCCGGGCGGGTTGATCTCCGGCCCGGCGTATTGAATGCCTTTGGCATACAGCCTGCCGTCTTCATCGGCACGCCACAATTGACCCGCGCCCACCGCGATGGTGCTGACCTGCACGGCACCGGCGACTTCGTTCCAGCGCACGTCCGCCTCGGCCCATTCGTACACCTTGCCATCGCGCCCGGCGATGACCACATTGCCGAGGGCATCGGCCGCGATGTCGCGCGCACTGCCGGGCACGCTGATCCAGGCATCGCCGAGCCGGCGCGCAATCGCGCCGTCACTGCCGGTGGCCCAGATCAGGCCGCGCGCATCAACCGCCACGCGCGCGCCGGTGCCGGTCAATGCGGTCCAACTCGCCTTGACCGGATCGTATTGCGCGAGCGAGTTGGTGTTGGTGGCGACGACGATGCTGCCGTCAGGTGCAGCGGCAAGCGCCACAGCACCGGCACCCACCGTGCGCCAGGCCGCAGCATCGAAGCGCTGCAAGTTGGCGCGTGCGTCAATCGCCCAAAAGTTGCCGGCCGGGTCAATCGCGAGGCGTGTCATGCCGGTGCCGATCTGCTGCCAGGCACCAGACACCGCGTCGCGCCGGTAGATCACGCCACTCGCGTCAATTGCGCCCACCACGCCGCGCGCATTGCGCCCGCCCAGCGCAATCTGTTTTGCCGTGCCCGCCGGGGGGGCAACAACGCGCCAAGGGTCCGCCGTCAACTGCGCGTGCAGCGCACTCGCGGCCATCAGGATGAGCAGCGCCAGCGCCAGCGTCAGTAGCCGTTTCATATCAGTTCTTTTCGGTGGCAGCAAGCGCTTGCGCCGCTGTGCCTAGAAGAACAGAAAGTTTTTGATCGCCCCCAGGCGCTGCTCGTGGGTGTCGCGCGCGTTCCAGCGCTCGAGGGCGAAGTCGCCGGTCTTGAACTCCTGAAACAGGCGGTTACCCTCGACCGACGCCATGCCCTCGGTAAGGCCCGACAGCGGCACAAACCAGTTCTTGTTGCGTGTCTCAAACTTGTCCATCGATTTTTCGAAATCGGTCAAAGCCGATTCGGTCTTGGCGCGCTCCTCCGCGCTCTGGTTGGAGAACTGCGCGCGGCGCGGCGTGATCAGGATCAACACCGATTTGCGAAATTCGGCCGAAGATTTGCGCGCGAACAGGTATTGAATGATCGGGATGTCGCCCAGCAGCGGCGTGGCATCGCGCGTGGTTTGCGTGTCTTTTTCGGTCAGGCCGCCGAGCACCAGGGTCTCGCCAAAGCGCATCACGACGTTGGAACTGACATTGGTTTTGGAGGTGTCGAGACGAAAGTCGAACACCACCGAGCGGCTTGGCGCGGTGATGAAGGTGCGCTCGGCTTCGACCTTGAGCTTGATGCGGTCACCGGACAAAAACTCGGGCACGATCGAGAGCTTGACCCCGATCTGCTTGTTGATCGAGACCGGCGCGCCAGCGCCACCCGAGACCGCAGCACCGACCACGTCGACACCGGCAAAGAATTCCGAGCGCTCGTTGGCCAGCGCCACCAGCGAGGGACGCGCCAGAATTTCATTGCGCCCGTTGAGCGTATTGAAGATGTTGAGCGAATAGGTGACAGCCGGAATCGAGATCAGGCGCGTGAAGGTGCGCGTGATGGTGTTGTTGTTGCCGGCACCATCAAGCACACGGTTCGCGGTGGAGCTGAAACCGGAGGTGCGCGCGACCGGATCGCCGAATTGCAACTGAAGGCCCGACAGGAGATTGAGGCCCTGGTTTTCGCTGATGTCTTCCTGGGTGCCAACGATGACGACATCCACCACGGTCATATCGGTGTTGGTGGCGGCTCCGGGAATGGTGCCCGCCGGACGCTGTGCTGACCCCAAGGCGGTTGCGCCAGCTGCACTCGCCGAGTCGGGTGCGGCACCGGGAATCACCGGGATACCACCGGGTGCAGCTTGCGGCAGGAGTTGGGCGAGCAAGGGGCGCCTGGCGTCAGGGCGTGCGATTTGCTGATCCGCCTGCGCTGCGCTTTGCAAGGCGGCCGGGGTATCAAGCAGGGTCTTGCCCCCGCTGCTGTTGCCACTGGCGGGGGCGGAGGCATACACCCTCTCCCAGGCGTTGATACGGCGCGCCAGATAGTCACCCTCCTCCGGGTTGCGCGTGCCGGTCTTGAAACGTTCGAGCAGCTTCTTGGCCGAGGCCATGTCGCCGAGCGCGGCATCGGTCACGATGGACGCACGCAGCACCTTGTCCTGCGCGACCAGGCTCTGGTTGAGCGAGGCGAGCTTTTGCAGGGCCGCCTTGGCGGTACGCGGATCGCCGCCGTAGTAGGCGGCGCGCGCGAGGTCATAGAGAATTTCCGGATCGCCATCTTCCATCACGGCGGCAATCGCAAACGCGCCCTTGGCCTCGTCAAATTTGCGCTGATCGAGAAAGGCCAGACCCTGGTAGTACATCGACAGCACGCTGGTCGGATCGAATTTGTGCGCGAGGCTGTAGCCCTGCTCCGCCAGTGAAAATTTCTCGGAGTCGCCGTTGAGCGCCATCAAATGATAGGTCAGCGCATTCATGAACTGCAGACTCGAATTGCCCAAGTCAAGCCGCAGGGCGGTGTTGAACAGCTGCGAAGCTTCTTCCAGACGGCCCACGCGCAGGGCGCTCATGCCCTCGGCGGCCAGCGCCTGCACGTCGGTCTTGACCTTGTCACGCGGCACCGGCGCGCCCAGTTTGATCGGAATCCGGCCGCCCGCCTTGAGGTCTGCGGCGGAGTTGGGGCGCGCTGCGAAAGCGCGGTCTGACTCAGCACTCAGTTCTGAGGGCGCGCTGCCGGATCTAGCGTTGGCCGCCTGGTTGGCAGTGTTGTTGGCAAATAAGGGCAGCCCGAAGCCCCCCATATTGCCGCAGCCGGTGGTCAGAAATACGCAGCAGGTAAGTGAAGCGACGGCACGTTTTGACATGGCATCCCCTTGACGAGCGATTTGAGTGGCGTTGTTTGAATAGTCATTTGCAGGCTCTACAGAGCTTGGATGCTAACGCGTCCGAGTCCGGTTTGCGGCAGCCAAGACTAAAGTCGCGCGCCCAGCGTGCGCTCGGACCAAGCCATCATATAAAAAGGGCGCCTGGCGCGCTGCAGTTCCGCGCTGCACCCCTGGCGCAGAAAACTGGATTGGCCACCACCCCGAGAGGCGCATGGATTGGACTTCTTGGCCGCCATATGGCCTGACAGGCGCTCCAGGAGCCATTCTTGAACAATGGCTGATGCGAATATCGATCCCGCCTGATGCATAGGTGCCGGGACTTTGGTCTTGGGGCAGTTTTGCAGCGGTGCGGGCTGCTATTGTCGCCGCGCCATTGCGCCATTGCGCCGGTGCGCCGGTGCCCGCCGCCATACCGGCATTGTCCACCCGCGCATTGCCAACCCGCACGTTCCGCGCAAGTGCGCACCGCCATGCCGTATGATTTGAAGCCCCTCAGACCAGATGCTGCCACCCCCGCTGCCCGCCCCGATGCCGCTCAAAATTTTGGTGGTGGACGATCACCCAATGATGTCGGCAGCGCTGGCCGATGTGCTGCGCGGCCTCGCGCCCAAGGTCGAGACGTTGATTGCGCATAGCGGCGCAGCAGCGCTGCAACTGGTGGCGCAGCATGCGGACCTCGATCTGGTATTGCTCGATCTGGGCTTGCCCGACACCGATGGTTTCGATTTGCTGGCACGGGTGCGCGCGCGCTGCCCCGGTGTGCCGCTGGCGGTGGTGTCAGGCAACGAGCGCGAGCAGGACATGCGCCGCGCGCTCGCGGCGGGTGCGCTCGGCTTCATCCCCAAATCAACACCGCCGGCCAAATTGCTGCCGGCGATCCGCCAGGTGCTGGCGGGGGAGGTCTACCTGCCTGCGGCGCTGCGCGATGCGCCGGCCGCTTCCGCCGACAGCGCAGGCGGGCAGCAGGGCGAGGCCTTGAGCGCGCGCCAGCTCGATGTGCTGCGCCTGATCTGCGCCGGCAAAAGCAACAAGTTCATCGCGCAGGAATTGGCGCTGTCGGAAAAAACCGTCAAGGGCCATGTCACCGCGATTTTCAAATCGCTCGATGTGGTGAACCGCACCCAGGCGGCGCTCAATGCGCAGGCACGCGGATTGTTTGACGCGAGGCATTGACCCGGTGCTTTAACCCGATGCGTTGACCCGGCGCATAAACCTGCACCGCGGCCTGCGGGCGCGCGTTCCTGCTCCTGCTACTGGCCGGTTGCGTCCGCCTGCGCTCGTTGCGCCTGCTGCACCTGAATCAGACCGGCGATCATGGCGCGCAGTTTGGCCGGGTTGAGCGGCTTGTGCATGACCGGCAGCCCGCTGGCGCGCGCCTCGGCCAGCCGCGCCGGCATGGTGTCGCCAGTGACGATCAGCGCTGCAATGTCGTCGTTGTATTCGGCGCGCAAGTCTTCAATCACGGCGATGCCGTTTTCGTCTCCGCGCAGGCGGTAATCGCACAGAATCAGATCGGGCACGCGGCGCTCGCCGGTCAGCGCGGCTTTCATTTCGGCAGCACCGCCGGCCGTGAGCACCCGGCTGCCCCCGCCGGTGAGCAGTGCGGCGGTGGCGTCGCACACGGCCGGCTCGTCGTCGATCACCAGCACGAAGCGGCCGCTGAGCGGTGTCGGCGGGGGCGTGGCCTGATCCGCTGTGCCATCGGGCGGCAGGGTGCTGCTGTCCGGGTCACCCAACGGCACCAGCACCCGGAACAGTGAGCCGCGCCCCGGCTGCGATTGCACTTCGAGCGTGAGATGGAGCAGCCGCACCAGCCGGTCAACAATCGCGAGGCCCAGGCCGAGTCCCTTGCTGCGGTCGCGCTCCGGATTGCCGACCTGATAGAACTCGCGACAAATACTGGCGCGTTCGTGCGTGGCAATACCGATGCCGGTGTCCCACACTTCGATTGCGAGGTGCTGACCGCGCGTGCGCAGTGTGAGCAGGATGCCGTTGCCGCCGCCGCGCACGCCATAGCGCACCGCATTGGCGAGCAGGTTGGAGACGATGCGGTTGAGCAGCACCGGGTCGGTGAAGGCAACGGCAGCAGCAGCGCGGCGCGCCACCCGCAGGTGCAAGCGCAGCCCGCGCGCGCGCCAGCGGCTCGAACTCGCCGTTCAGACGCTGCAGCAGCGGCAGCAATCTGAAATCAGAGCGGCGCGGCTCGACAATGCCGGCGTCGAGCCGCGACACATCGAGCAGGGCGTCGAACAGGGATTCCATTGCATCGGCCGATTTGCGCATGTTGGTGACGAGACCAGTCTCACGCTCGGGCAGCGGCGACTGCGACAGGCTCTCGATGAACAGCGAGAGCGCGTGCATTGGCTGGCGCAGATCGTGGCTGGCGGCGGCGAGGAAATGCGACTTGGCCAGGTTGGCTTCCTCGGCCGCAGTCTTTTCGGCCTTGAGCGCATCGACCAATTCGAGGTTTTCAAAGCGCAGGCGGGTGGTATCGACAAACGACTGGTGCAGCACATGGGCGGCGTGTCACCAGCGGCAGATAGCACAGGAAGGCCACCCCGATCAAAAAACGCAACTGATCCGATTGCGCCAGGAACATCGCAATGCCGGGCAACGCTGCCGGGTAGAAAAACATGTAGAAGGCCGGCAGATACGAGGTGGCAGCGAAGGTGGCGACTGCGCCGAGCATGATAATCATCGGCGTCCAGATCAACTGCATGATGCCCTGTGCGTTGACAAAACCGAGCACCGCGCCGATGCCCCAGACCGAACCCGACACCAGCGAGCCAATCGCAGCGTAACGGCCCCAGCGCGCGATGTCATGGTCGGGCGGGGAGGCCGCGTTAAAGCGCCGCCGCAGCCACCAGCGGCCCAACGCCTGCAAATACATCGCCGCCAGCCACGGGGCCCAAATGTGCGCCGCCATGTCGGTCTGCAAAATCGCCGCGAGGATCGACGCCATCACCGCGCTGCCGATGTAGGAGTTGGGCATGCCGGCGTACTGCACGCGGATGCCCTCGGCGCGGATGGCGTTCAAGCGCGGGCCGGCCGGCGGCGCGATGGCGGACGTGGGGGAAGGAGGTGAGGTCATGGGGGAGGGAGTGCGGCGCGGAGTATAGCGGCGGTGGCGAAACCAGCTTGACCACCACGACGAAACCATTGGTGGGAGCGGGTTTCAGGCAGTCTATGCCATGAGAGCCGCTGCCAGAGCGGTTCTTGTGGTGGCAGGCCATCCGACTTTGTGCTTACCGTCCAGGCCGGCAGTTGCCTTTGATGTTTGCCATTTAAGCGGGTCCAGCATTGCGCGATAATTGACGTTTACGTAAACGTCAAGCAGCCGCACACCATGCCCGCCACCCTCACCTCCGCCAACCCCGCCTTCGCCACGCGTATCCGCCGTGAGCTCGATGCCCAGGGCGTCACGCCGCTGCTTGACATCAGGCTCGACCGCTGCGAGCCGGGCCGGGTTGATTTGTCGATGCCGATCTCGCCAAAAGTGGTGCAGCAATATCTGGTGGTGCATGGCGGCATGGTGGCGGTGATTGCGGACTCGGCCTCGGGTCTGGCCGGCATTTCGCTGCTGCCGCCGGAAGACGGCGTGCTCTCGATTGAGTTCAAGATCAACCTGCTCGGCCCCGGACGCGGCGAGCGCATGTTTGCGCGCAGCGAGATCATCAAGGCCGGGCGCACCGTGATTATCTCGAAGGCCGATGTGTATTGCGTCGAGAATGGCGTCGAGACCCATACGGCGATTTTGATCAACACGCTGCTGGTAGCCAAGGGCATTGCGGCGCGGGTGAAATGACAGACCTAGCAACCCACGCTGGCATGCGTGGCGCGCCGGCTGGCGTGATGTCAGGCCCGGCGCTCTGCGCCATCCATCAAGAATGCGGTTGATCCACACACCGCGCTGGAGACTTCGCACATGCTCAACCTCAACGCCCTTACCTTCAATCACTCAGACGACATCCGCGCCCTGCGCGACACCTTGCAGGATTTTGTCTCAAAGGAAATCACGCCGCGCGCGGCTGATATCGATCGATCGAATCAATTCCCCGCCGACCTGTGGAAAAAGTTTGGTGACTTGGGCCTGCTCGGCATGAC
>JANOYK010000169.1:0-2044 GCA_031428855.1 Burkholderiales bacterium
CGCTGCGTCGCGGTTGTACTCCTGCATTAACAGATGCAGAGCGGTGTCGGCGTTGACCGCGCGGTCGCAGATGTCGAACGACATGTGCATCGAAAATTCGGCGGCGGTTTGCACCAGGTGCGGGGTGTGGCTTTTCATGAAAAGGGCGTCGCCCGGGCGCATGATGATGTCGGCTTGCACCGGCCCCATTTGGGCTGGGTCGAGTTCGTTCAGGTCTACCCAGCGCGGCTGCTGGCGCTGGTGAATCTTCCAGCGCTTGGCACCAGCCAGATGCACCACCAGCACGTCGGAGGTGTCGAGATGGCCGCGATAGGCTTCACCGCCGGCTTGCTGCGAAAAGAACACCACCGAGTTGGACAGCACGCAGCCGCTGGTCTGGTCGTGCGCGCGGTCAATCGCGCCGCACATGGCGTTGATTTGCGGCTCCAACAGGTCGATCCCTTCGAGCACCAGTGATGCGCCGCGTGACAGGTACTCCTCCAGAATGCCTTTGTTGAGAAACGGCACTTCGGATGTCTGAATCACCTTGTGGCCCACGGCCGGCGTGCAATCAACCGCCTGACCCTGCCAGAACAGCTTGAACCAGCCCGGCATGAGCAGCGGGTTGTTGAGGTGGGTTTTGAGGTGCTCCAGCGTAAAGAACGCGGGCTTGTCGATCAGGCCTTGGGCGTGGACGAAGTCTTGCCCGGCCGGCAGCTTTTGGGCGGTTTTGTAATAAAAATCGCGCAGGGCGCGCAGTTGGGGACTCAGTTCCATCGCCATTGACTCCGTCACGAAGCGCGCATTATTGCAGCGGTTGCCATGCGGGGGAAGCGAAAAGGCCGGCGGGCACGGCGGTGATTTTTTCCGCCAGCGGCCACGGCACCCCTTCGGCGTGACACACCACGTACAGGTGTGTCAGTTGCAAGGTTTCGAGCGCCGAACGCATGGAGGCGGTCACCTTGGGCGAATGTGTCAGCTTGATCTCGAAACCGGTCTTTTTGCCATTGCGCACCAGCAACAGATCAAGTTCGGCACCGGTATGCACTCCCCAAAAAAACGCCTCGCCGCGCCGCGCGCCGGTGCGGCGCAAAATTTCGTGCAGCATGAAGCCCTCCCATGATGCGCCGCACTTCGGGTGCGCCAACAGCCCTTGCGTGTCGTCAATACCCATCAAACTGTGCAGCAGACCGGTATCGGTCAGGTACACCTTGGGTGATTTGACCTCGCGCTTGCCGGCATTGGCGCGCCACGCGGGGAGCCGGAACGCCATGAAGGTGCCCTCCAGAATATCGAGGTAGCGCGACACGGTGACGTCGCTCACGCCAAGCGCACGCCCCAGCTCGCTGCCGT
Source organism: Burkholderiales bacterium (assembly GCA_031428855.1). Taxonomy (GTDB): domain Bacteria; phylum Pseudomonadota; class Gammaproteobacteria; order Burkholderiales; family JAEUOS01; genus CANJDH01. The sequence continues at coordinate 1,333 of JANOYK010000169.1, forward strand.
TCCAGGTTTGCCCGTGGTAATGGGCGAGCATGGTCCAGAAGCGGCGCAGCGTAATTGCCGGAAGATTGATGCCCAGCCGCGGCAAATCGCGCTCCAGATAGGTGCGGATGAAAGCATCGCGCCAGGCGCGGCTACCGGCTTCGTCGCGGGCTAGCCACGCGCGCGGGAAGCCGCCACGCAGCCAGCGGCGGTCGAGCCAGCCGGTCGCTGTGATGGGTGGGACGGGTGTGGCCGGTGCGGCTGGTGTTGTGACCGGTGCGGCTGGCGCGATTTCATCGAGCGCCAGACCGTCAAGTTCGTGAAACCATACCCGGCCCGCCAGCGTCTCGGCGGCGTGACGCAACAGTTCCGGTGCGGCGCTGCCGAGCAGCAAAAAACGCGCAGGAAAATCGGGCCGGTCGGCGAGCACGCGCAGCAGGGGAAACAGATCGGGCCGAAGCTGGATTTCATCGAGCACGATCAATCCGGTGAGCGGGCGCAGCACAAAGGCCGGATCGGTCAGCCGCGCCTGATCATCCGGGTCTTCCAGATCATAATAATGCGCAAAATACCGCGTGGCTTGACCCGCATTGCCTGCCCCGGCCGCCGCACCTGCTGCACCTGCTGCACCTGCTGCACCTGCTCCGCCGGCCAAACCCGCCGCGCCGGCGCTAAATTGAGACGCCAACTGCTTGGCGAGCGTGGTCTTGCCTACCTGCCGGGGGCCCAGAAT
>JANOYK010000170.1:0-6855 GCA_031428855.1 Burkholderiales bacterium
CGCCCACGCCGCCGATCTGATTGGCAACCGCGTGTTTCTTTTCAAACTGCTGCTCATCAGTCTGGGCGGGGTCAATGCGCTGATGTTTCATACCGGCCCCTACACCACGGTGGCCGCGTGGGACAGCGGCGCGCCGCCACCTGCGAGCGCGCGCATCATGGCTGCGGCTTCGATCCTGATCTGGATCAGCGTGATTGTGTGTGGTCGCTGGATTGCGTATGCCGCTTGAGACGCAGCAGCGCGTGGCGCGCGCGCCCGCGCCCGCACCTGCATTCGCATCCGCCGATGCGCCTGCGCCAGCCTTGCCATCCGCAACCGCGCCCGCAGCAGCACAAGCACAAGTGCCGGCGCCGGTGATGGTGCCGCCCTCGTTGCCAGTGTTGCCAGTGTTGCAAGTGTTCGCGCGCGCGCCGGTGCCGGGGCAATGCAAGACGCGCTTGATTCGCGCCGTTGGCACTGCCGCTGCCGCAGCCGAACTGCATCAGCGCCTGGTGCGCCATTGCCTGCGCGCGGCGGACGCCTGGCAGCGCGCCACGCCCCGCGCGCGCGTCGAGCTGTGGTGTGCGCCGGACATCGATCACCCGTTCTTCGCCGCTTGTGCGCGTGATTTCAACATTGCGCTCAAACCGCAAACCGGCACCGATCTCGGTGCGCGCATGTGGCTGGCCCTGTGCGGCGCATTGGTGCGCGGTGAACGCCCGGTATTGATTGGCACCGACTGCCCCTGGCTCACGGGTGACAGCATCAGCGCCGCCTTCGCGGCGCTTGACGGTGCCGCTGCCGTCTTCGCGCCCGCGCACGATGGCGGCTACGTGCTGACTGGCCTCGCGCGCGCCATGCCGGAGTTGTTTGCCGGTATACCGTGGAGTACCGGCAATGTGATGACCGCGACCCGCCAGGCCGCCAGCCGCCTCAATCGCGTCGGCCGCCCGGCGCGGCTCGCCGAACTGCCCGCGCTGCACGACATCGACACCCCCGCTGATCTGGCGCGCCTGCAACGCGACCCGCAATTGGCCCATCTGATTGAAGGACTCACCCCATGATTCAAGTGCTCACCCCTTGCCGCGCCGCAGACATGGCGCGCCGTCCTCCAGGAACCGCAGGCATGACACGCCGCGCTGCCGGCGCTGCACACGCTGCATACCGCGCCACCGGCACTACGCCTGCGGCACCTGCGGCACCTGCGGCACCTGCGGCACCTGCGGTGCTGTTGTGCGCGCTGTTCCTGTGTCTGCCGTTTTCTGCGGTCTACTCGCAGGACCACATCGAGGCCGGCAACTTTTCCAAACAAGCCGCAGGCGGCCTGCCGCCGGACTGGAAGCCGCTCACCTTCCGCAACATCGACAAGCACACCGTCTACACCCTCGTCAAAGACGGCAACACCACGGTGCTCAAAGCCGACAGCAACGCCGCCGCCTCCGGCCTCACGCGCGATCTCTCCGCGCTCAATCTCAACATCCGCGACACCCCAATCCTCAAATGGCGCTGGAAAATCGCCCACCTCATCAAGAGCGCCGACATCGCCACCAAAGCAGGCGACGATTACCCGGCGCGCGTCTACGTCACCTTCCGCTACGACCCCGAGCGCGCCGGGGCGGGCATGCGCATGCAGTACGGCCTCGCCAAAACCCTCTACGGTGAATACCCGCCGCACGCCGGCCTCAACTACGTGTGGGACGGCAAAGCGCCCCTCGGCACCATCACCCCCAACGCCTACACCTCACGCGCCATGATGTTCGTAGTCGAATCGGGTGCCAAGCGCGTCGGCGAGTGGGTCGAAGTCGAGCGCAACGTGTATGAAGACTACAAGCGCGCCTTCAAGGAAGAACCGCCGCCAGTGCTGGGGATTGCGGTGATGACCGATACCGATTCGACCGGGGAAGCAGCGACGGCTTGGTACGGCGATATGTCGTTACGTAAAAAACCGTAAAGCCCATCACCCGCAAAGGCGCATGGAATCGACTTCTACGGGCACTACCTGCCTGAGACCGGCTCTGGGAGCGGGTCATCGCGTGGTGCTCGTGTCGAAATTGCCAGCTGCGCAGCCCGCGTCTGCGCGTCACCGGGTGACACGCGCTGCCATTGGCCGGGCTGGTTGGCGACCCTGCACATCATTTGCAGGTGGCGCGGAGGATGCAGTCAGTGTGCCGCGCCCGTCAGTAGCGCAACCGCTTTTTTACCGCTGCCTGCATCGGCGCGTCATAGTTCGTATCGAAGCGCAGGTGCATTGCAGGGATTGCGTTCAGCACATCCCGCTGGGATTTTTTCATCATGCGCAAGATTTCCCTGGGCTTTGGCGGTGCGATGGTGAATTCATCCTGTTGCTGCGGCGCAGTCTGGTTCGCATTGACCCAATCCAGTGCCAGCATCAGGTGCGGCAGGAGATCATCGGGAATGCTCTGCAAGAACGCCGGATCCAACGGGTAGTGCGGCATGCGGCTGATGACCGCTCGCATCAACAGCAGACCCTGCGCCTGATCCTTGGGTTTCTTGAGCGTGTTGCGCGCAGGTTTTTTTGAGAGCCACAGCTTGTGCAGCGCCATCCAGCGCGGGTCTGGCGCAATGATGGGGGCGGGCGTCCCGTCGAGCGCACTGATGACATGCCGCACCGGTTTGCCCAGCAACAACACTTCCTGCTCCGTCATGCCGCTCAATGGCACCAAATCATTTTTCGGAAAGCTGGAAAGGGTGGACGGCGCGGCGAGCACTTCGACTTCATAGTTGCCTGACACCGCCTGAAAACTGCGTTCAGTATTTTTTGTGTAAAGCGGATCGACCTCGCGCAAGGTGCCCAGCAGGGATACCGGGCCGGTGGTTTGCAATTGCAGCGGGTCTACGCCGCGCCAGGTGAGATCAAAATCCTGGGTGGCGTCAAAGCCCTGGAAGATGCGGCAGCCCGCCTCAACCTCATAAGCGCTCATCGCAATGGTGCCGACCACCAGCAGGTTGGCACCGAGCATGCGTTTGCGGTCGAAATGACGCAGCAGACGTGCTGCCTGAGACGGCACCAGCGCCAGTTTCAGCGCGCGGCACATCACGGCAAATGTAGCCGCCTGATCCATCGAAGCCCGGTGGCGTGCGCTGGCCTGTGCCTTGCCGCGCTGAAATTCGATCATCAGCGTTTCGGTTTTTTTCGAACGTGCGCCTCTTGACCTATCCACCAAGGGAGTGTCGCTGACGCGGTGATAAAGGTACTGCTTGCCGCTCACAAATTTCCAGCGCAAGCTGCCCTTGTAGTTGTCGTCGAGATCACGCGCCGCCTGCATCCACTGGTCATAGCTCGACTGCAGGTTGACAAGGGCGCGGCGCTGCTCGTCATCGAAGGGAGTCACGATTACCTAGGAAATGTCAGGGTTGCACATTTTATAGGTAATTACCTAGGATTTGTCAATTCCGATTCAATCCTAGGTAAATCGGTTTTGCGGTTTCGCGGTTTTGCGGGTTTGCAGCGCCGGACAAGCCACGTGCAGCATCTTGCTTGCGCGATTTCACCGGTGCAATGCGCGGTGCCGGCCGTAGCGCTGACTGTGTGATCTACCGCGCAATATGCGCCGTCGCATCTTCCTCCACCCGGTGCCAGATTTCGGCTGCCATCGGGTTGCGCGCTTCTTCGAGGATGTGGCTGACCAGACCGACAGCGCGAGCCATCACGCCCAGGCCGCGCACTACGCGCGAGTCGATGCCTAGTTCACAGGCAATCGCACCGATGGCCGAGGTGGCATTCATCGGCAACACTTTGGCAGTGCGCGATTGCGCTTCGGCATGCACCGCCTGCATCAGCGCGACATAGCGGCCCGAGAAGCCGTTCTCGGCGGCGATGCGAAACAGCACCGGCACGCGCGGGTCTACCGGCTTATGGATCGGATGGCCGATGCCGGGGAGGATGGCCTTGCGCGCGGCGTAATCATCGACGATGGTTTTGGCCAGCGCCGCGTAATCGGGTTTGTCACCGGCTTCTTTGAGCGCACGCGTAAGCAGGTTGGCCACTGCGTCCATGGAGCCAACAAACACGCTGCCCAGCCCGAGCAGACCGGCTGCTACTGCGCCTTGCAATGACTCCGGCGCACCCACATAGGTGACCCGCGCCGCAATCGCCGAGGGCGTCATGCCATGCTCGACCAGCGTGACGGCGATGGCGTTGAAGACGATGGACTCCTGCGGTGTCGGCAAACGCCCGATCAGACCGAGAAAGCCCATGTCGCCAAGATTGACCTGGCCGAGCACGTCGGTGCAAAGGTTTTTGCCGTAAACGGTGATCGAATCAGCGGTGCTGTAACCGGTGTCAGTGCGGATTGGTTTGGGTATGCGGGCCATGGTGTCAATTGCGTGAACCTGTGGTTCAGCCCTTCTTCATCGTGTCAAAAAACGCGTCATTGTTTTTGGTCGAGCGCATTTTTTCCATCATGAATTCCATCGCTTCGATTTCATCCATGTTGTAGAGGAACTTGCGCAGGATCCAGGTCTTGTGCAGCAGATCAGGGCCAAGCAGCAACTCCTCGCGCCGCGTACCCGATTTGTTGATGAGGATCGACGGATACACCCGTTTCTCGGCCATGCGCCGGTCGAGGTGGATCTCCATGTTGCCGGTGCCCTTGAATTCTTCGTAAATGATGTCGTCCATGCGGCTGCCGGTGTCGACCAGGGCGGTGGCGAGGATGGTGAGCGAGCCGCCTTCTTCGACATTGCGCGCCGCGCCGAAAAAACGTTTGGGTTTTTGCAGCGCGTTGGTGTCGAGGCCGCCGGTGCCGATCTTGCCGCTGTTGGGCTGCACCGCGTTGTAGGCGCGCGCCAGACGCGTGATCGAGTCGAGCAGGATCACCACATCTTTCTTGTGCTCGACCAGACGCTTGGCTTTTTCAATCACCATGTCGGCCACCTGCACGTGGCGGATGGCTGGCTCATCAAAGGTCGAGGCCACCACTTCGCCGCGCACGGTGCGCTGCATGTCGGTCACCTCTTCGGGACGCTCGTCGATCAGCAGCACGATCAAAATCACATCGGGGTGGTTCGACGTGATGGCGTGCGCAATGTGCTGCAGCATCACGGTCTTGCCGCTTTTTGGGGAGGAGACGATCAAGCCGCGCTGGCCCTTGCCGATAGGGGCCACGATGTCGATGATGCGCGAGGTTAGATTCTCCTCGGCCTTGATGTCGCGTTCGAGCTTGAGCTGCTTGTCCGGAAACAATGCGGTCAGATTCTCAAACAGGATTTTGTTTTTGCTGTTCTCGGGCAGGTCGCCATTGACCTTGTCCACTTTGACCAGAGCGAAATAACGCTCACCGTCTTTGGGCGTACGCACCTCGCCCTCAATCGTGTCACCGGTGTGCAGGTTGAAGCGGCGAATCTGCGACGGGCTGATGTAAATGTCGTCAGTGCCGGCCAGGTAGGAGGTATCGGGCGAGCGCAAAAAGCCGAAGCCATCGGGCAATACTTCGAGCGCACCATCACCAAAAATCGGCTCGCCACGCTTGGCCTTGGCCTTGAGGATCGCGAAAATCAATTCATGCGTGCGCATGCGGCTGGCGTTATCGATTTCGAGGCCGATCGCCATGTCCACCAGTTCGGTGACAGGAAGGTCTTTGAGGTCGTTGAGATGCATAAGACGAGGGGAGGGGATGTGCCAAAGCACAGCGCCGCAAGACGCGGCAAACAACAAAAAACGAGGGGATACCGGGGAAAACGCTGGAGAAACTTGAGCTGCTTGGGATGCTGCGGGGAGCGCATCAACGCCAGAGTGTGCCAGAGACGAACGCGGCGGAGGCGGCAAGAAGTTCGCGCAGGGTAAGCGCTGCACAGGCGCACGTCAAACAAGACGTTGCAAATAAGCAACAATAAGGTGTTGCATTAAATCAGAAATCGAATGTAAACAATTGCAAGATAAGGGTTTTCGTGACAAAGTTCCTCAATAGGGGGCGTTGATCTCCGTATACTTTCATCCCATAAAGAGGTAAGGGGCGTATCAAGTCGTAAACGGTTAACGGCGCGCCAAACCTTAACTTGAATTTTTTTGTTTGATGTTGCCGGGTTCCATAGACTCCTCTACTGAAACCCGCTAAACCAAGGAGTATCGATATGAAAAAGCTTTTCGCGCTTGTTTTTGGTGCCGCCGTGTCGGCATCTGTCATGGTGCCGACCGTGCAGGCAGCATCATCTGCTGCAAACTTTAACGTCACCGTCAACTTGACCGCCGTTTGCACAGTGGTCAATACGTCGAATGTGGTCATCAACTATACCTCCGGTGGCGCACAGGGTGCTGGCACGAACGGCACCGGCACGGTGACTTGCACCAACGGCATCCCGTATACCTATTCTCTGACAAACGGCGCGGCGGCTAATGCTGGCGGCACATTGGTCGGCATCGTGTACACCTTGGCCGTTTCCGGGTTGACTACGGCCACCGCCTATACCGGCAGCAGTACCGGCACCGCTGCCGCGCAAAACTTTACTATCACACCAGCGGCCGCTGCTAGTCAGGCTGGCAACTGTACAGCTGGCGCAGGTGTGACCCAAGTCGCAGGTGGTTGTAATGCAACGGCGATCCATACTATGACGGTGACGTTCTAATCGCTAAACTTGCATCATGTTGAGCCCACCCCGTGAGCCCACCCCGCCCGCGCAGAGATTTTTGCATGGGTGGGGCGTTTTTAATTGCCATGACTCCAAACACCGTTAAGCATTGGCGCAGAGTCGGGGCTGCGCTCGTGTTGTCTCTGTGCGCTCTTGGCGCATGGGCGGGGCAGTCTTCTGCGCCGTTTGGCGTGACCGTCAATCTGATTTCGGGAGCAGTCACGCCCACCACGGGTTTGTGCGTGAGCAAAGGGGGATCAGGTTCGTTTGGGGCAACCGTCACCGTTG
>JANOYK010000171.1:0-4324 GCA_031428855.1 Burkholderiales bacterium
GCCGCCCTGGAAGCCGGCGCCTACGCCGGTGCCGGCCTGCCACCGCAGGCAATCGCAAGCAATCGCAAGCAATCGCAGACAACCGCGCGCAAACCCTTGTGCCACAACGGTTTGCGCGATGCGACTGAGGCTGGCATCTAAACTAACACTTGCATTTCACAAGCCGCACACTATAGACTCTCGCCCCTTATCGGGCTAACCCGCTTTCCGCATCGGCACTATACATATGGGCAAGGCATTAATCATCGCTGAAAAACCGTCGGTTGCCACCGACATTTCACGCGCGCTGGGCGGCTTCAAAAAGGTCGCCGACTATTATGAGTCGGACAATTTTGTCTTGTCCTCCGCCGTCGGCCATCTGGTCGAAATCGCCGTACCGGAAGAATATGAAGTCAAGCGCGGCAAATGGAGCTTCGCGCATTTACCGGTGATTCCGCCGCACTTTGACGTGCGCCCGATTGAAAAAACCGAAGACCGCTTAAAACTCCTGACCAAGCTCATCAAGCGCAAGGATGTGGACTCGCTGATTAACGCCTGCGACGCCGGGCGCGAGGGCGAACTGATTTTTCGTCTGATCGCGCAGCACGCCGGGAGCAAAAAGCCGGTCAAGCGCCTGTGGCTGCAATCGATGACGCAAGGCGCGATCACCGAGGGCTTTGCCCATCTGCGCGATGACAAGGACATGCTGGCGTTGGCCGATGCCGCGCGCTGCCGCTCGGAAGCCGACTGGCTGATCGGCATCAATGGCACCCGTGCCATGACCGCTTTCAACAGCAAAGAAGGCGGCTTTTACCTGACCACCGTGGGCCGGGTGCAAACCCCGACGCTGGCAGTGCTGGTCGAGCGCGAAGCCAAAATCCGCGCGTTCAAATCGCGTGACTACTGGGAAGTGCATGCATCGTTCGGCGTCAAGGCCGGTGAATATGCGGGCCGCTGGTTCGACCCCGCATTCAAAAAACCAGGTGAGGATGCAGACGAATACCTGCGCGAACACGCGCGCACCGAGCGCATCTGGAGTGAGCAGAGCGCCAGCGGCATCGCCGCTGCCTGCAGCGGTCAGACCGGCATCGTCACCGAAGAGACCAAGCCCACCACCCAAGCCTCGCCCTTGCTGTTCGACCTCACCAGCCTGCAGCGCGAAGTCAACAGCCGCTTCGGCCTGTCGGCGCGCAACACGCTGGCGGTGGCGCAGTCCTTGTACGACCGCCACAAGGTGCTGACCTATCCGCGTACCGACGCGCGTGCGCTGCCGGAAGACTACATTCCCACCGTCAAGAAAACGCTGGAGATGTTGAAGGAGAGCAACAACTATCTGGTGCCGGCCGGCAAAATTCTGAAGCAAGGCTGGGTCAAACCGTCGAAGCGGATTTTTGACAACAGCAAAATCTCCGATCACTTTGCCATCATCCCGACCCTGCAAGCGCCCAAGTCGCTGTCGGAGATCGAGCAAAAAGTGTACGACCTGGTGGTCAAGCGGTTTCTCGCGGTGTTCTACCCTTCCGCTGAATTCATGCAGACCACCCGTATCACCGCAGTGGCCGGCGATTCATTCAAGACCGAAGGCAAGGTGCTGACCGAGCCGGGATGGCTCGCGGTCTATGGCAAAGCGGTGCAAACCGCAGGTGAAGCCGAAGACACCAATTTGTGCGCAGTGGAGCAAGGCGAGAAGACCGCCACCCGCAGCATCGAAGCGCGCGCCAATCAAACCAAAGCGCCGCCGCGTTACTCGGAAGCCACCTTGCTGTCGGCGATGGAAGGCGCGGGCAAGCTGGTCGAAGACGAAGAACTGCGCGCCGCGATGGATCAAAAGGGTCTGGGCACACCAGCCACGCGCGCAGCAGTGATCGAAGGGCTGATCCGCGAGGAATATATTCACCGCAATGGCCGCGAATTGCAGCCGACCGCCAAAGCGTTCTCGCTCATGTTCGCGCTGCGCCACTTTGGTGTCACCGAACTGGCCTCGCCCGAGCTCACCGGTGAGTGGGAACACAAATTGAAACTGATGGAAGCGGGCAAGTTGAAGCGCGCCGACTTCATGCAGCACATCACCGACGTCACCGGTGATATGGTCAACCGTATCCGCGACGGCAACATCCCCGATACCGCGTTTGCCACGGTCGATGCGCCCTGCCCCAAGTGCAGCGGGCTGGTGCAGGAAAACTACCGCAAGTTTCAATGCCTGTCATGCGCGTTCAATTTATGGAAAGTCGTGTCCGGACGCGAGTGGGCCACTGAAGAAGTCGCCGAGTTGATCCGCAACAAAAGCATTGGCCCGCTGACCGGGTTTCGCAGCAAGATGGGGCGGCCGTTTGCCGCGTCACTCAAGCTCAATGACGAAGGCCGTGCCGAGTTCGATTTTGGCCAGCTCGATGACGACGCCGAGGCACCCGATTTTTCTACCCAGGAAACGGTGGGAGCGTGCCCCAAGTGCAGCGCCAACGTGTACGAGCACGGCTCCGGCTACATTTGCGAAAAAGCCGTGGGCGCAGCGCGCACCTGTGATTTCCGCTCGGGCCGCATCATCCTGCAACAAGAAATCACGCGCGAGCAAATGACCAAGCTGTTGACCGGCGGGCGCACCGATTTGCTGACCGATTTTGTCTCGAACCGCAGCCGGCGCAAGTTCAAGGCCTTCCTCGTGAAACAACCCGACGGCAAAGTCGGTTTTGAGTTCATGCAGCGCGCGGTCAAGCCGGGCAGTGAAGAGGGCGCGGCAAAACCTGGCGCGGCGAAGAAGGCAGCGGCAAAGCGCACTGCCAGCGGCGAAGAACCTGCACCTGCCGCAGCCCCGGCAAAGAAAACGGCAGCGGCAAAATCTGCGGTGAAAAAGGCCGCAGCGAAAAAACCAGCGGCGAAAAAAGCATCCGCGGTCAAAGCGCCAGCAGCAAAACGGCCCGCCAAAAAAGCCGTCAAAAAAACCACCGCCAAAGCGTAACCGCGCTCAACCCCTGAGGGTAGGGCCCCGCGGGGCTGATGTGCGCGCCGATCGCACTGGCATCCGTGTTTTCTGCGCTCGTGCGCACCACTGCGGTAAACTCGCGCCCCTCAATATCGCCGCTGCGGGAGAAACGCCATGTATCGCCGCCACCTCATCACGCTGGCCACCATCAGCGCCACCCTCGTCTGCGCTGCGCCGCACGCCTTCGCACAAGCGCAAGCCTGGCCGTCCAAGCCGATCCGCCTGCTGATTCCGTTCGCCCCCGGCGGTACCACGGACATCGTCGCGCGCATCGTCGGTGACAAACTCGGCCGTGAGCTGGGCCAGCCGGTCATCATCGAAAACCGCGCCGGTGGCGGCGGCACCATCGGCGCTGACGCGCTCGCCAAATCCGCGCCCGACGGCTACACCCTTGGCATGGCCACGGTCTCCACCATCGCCACCAACCCGGCCACCAATCCGAAAAATCCCTACGACCCGGTCAAGGATTTCACGCCCATCATCAATCTGGTCAACGTGCCCAATGTGATGACGGTCAACCCGGTCAAGCTGCCGGTCAAAGACATGAAAGAGTTGATCGCGCTGCTGAAAAAAAATCCCGGCAAGTATTCGTATGCGTCATCGGGCAGCGGCGGCATTTCGCATCTCGACGGCGAAGCCTTCAAGGTCATGACCGGCACCTTCCTGGTTCACATTCCGTATCGCGGCTCCGGCCCGGCGTTGAACGACACCATCGCCGGCCAAGTCGATGCCCAGTTCGACAATCTGCCATCGAGTTTGCCGCACATCAGGGGCGGCAAACTCAAAGCGATTGCCGTGATGTCGGACAAGCGCGTTGAGGCCCTGCCCGAGGTGCCGACGTTTGCTGAAGTGGGCTTGAAGGATGTCAACAACATGGCGTGGTACGGCTTGGTGGGCCCAGCCGGTCTGCCGCGCGACGTGGTGCAAAAGGTGCATGCAGCGGCTGTCAAAACGCTGAACGACCTCGATGTCAAAAAACGTCTGGCCGATGGCGGCTCCATCGTCGATGGTGGCACGCCCGAGCAGTTTGTGCAAAAGATGGCGCGCGAAATCGAACTGCGCAAAGAGATCGTGAAAAAACAAAAAATCGTGCTCGAATAATTTCGCGGGCCGGCCTGCATCATGTCTGCGCGCTTCACGGTGCAACGTTGGGTGCGTCGCAAACTGATTCGCGCTGGCGTGCTCTGCGCCGGTGCTGCGCTGCTGGCGGCGTGCAACCCGGCGCTCGATTGGCGTGAGTACCACTCTGACGAAGGCGGCTACAGCGTGCTGCTGCCGCAAAAGCCGGGACGTGCGCAGCGCACCTTGGCCACCCCGGCTGGCCAAGTCACGATGCACATGCTGTCGGCGCAGGTGGACGGCATG
>JANOYK010000172.1:0-1840 GCA_031428855.1 Burkholderiales bacterium
TTGAACGCCAGCAGCGCGAAGAACACGCCGATCAAGGTCAGCGGCAGCGACGACATGATGGCGATCGGCTGTAAAAAGCTCGCAAACTGCGACGCCAGAATCATGTAAATGAAAATCACCGCCAGCACCAGTGCGGTGACGGCAAACGCGCCCGACTCTTTCATGTCTTTGGTCGAGCCGCCCATCGCATAGCGGTAGCCCGGCTTCCACTCGATGCCGTCGAGCGCGGTTTGAATATCTTTACTCACGTCACCGGCCGAGCGGCCATAGACGTTGGCGTCGAGCTGCACTTCGCGCGTCAGGTCTTTGCGGTTGATTTGCGACGCGCCGCCAGCCGGTTTGAAATCGGCCACCTGACGCAATGCCACCAGTTTGGGCGAGCCGTCCGCGCCTGGCTGCGCGCTTTGAATCATCACACGGTCAAGATCGCCTGCGCTCTGGCGGTCGGCGGCGGCAAGGCGCACGCGCACGTCGTAGTTCTCGCCATCCGGCGCTTTCCAGGTGCTCACCGCCTCGCCCGCAATCAGCGGGCGCAGCGCCGCGCCGATCTGCGCCACACCGACCCCGAGGTCGGAGGCGAGTTCACGTTTCACCTCGATGCCAATCGCAGGCTTGTCCGGCTTTTGCGATGAATCAAGATCGACCAGACCGGGAATATTGCGCAGCCGCTGTTGCGCCTCGGCCGACAGGCGGCCCAGCTCCTGCAAATCCTGTCCCTGAATGCTGATGACCAAGAGCTTGGTGCCGGCCACCGGGTTGACCACGCCAACGTGGGTGACGGTGATGCCGGCGATGCGCGCGAGGCGCTCGCGCAGGGGCTGTGTCATCACATGCTGCGACCGGCTGCGCTCCTTGCGCGATGTGAGTTTGACATACACGCTGCTGTAGTTCTTGCCCTGGGTGTTGCCGGCGTTGATGGTGGCGTAGGTGTAGAGCACCTCGGGCAGCTCGCGCAGCGCCGCATCGACCTGGCGCGCCTTCGATTCGGTCAATTCCAGCGAGGAGCCGACCGGTGTCTGGAAGCTGACCTGGGTCTCCGAATAATCCGCCTGCGGCACGAACTCCGACCCCAGCAGCGGCACCAGCGCGAAGCTGCCGAAAAACGTGACGGCAGCGAGCGCCAGCGTGGCGGCGCGATGCCGCAGCGACCAGCCAAGCAAGCGCTGATAGAAGCGCGAAAACGCCTGCACCAGACGCTCGAACAGCGCCATGAACTGCTGGAACGGCCCCTTGGGCGGGCCGCTGCGCACCGGGTCCGGCCACACCGACGACAGCATCGGATCGAGCGTGAACGAAACGAACATCGACACCAGCACCGCCGCAGCCACCGTGATGCCGAGCGAATAAAAAAAGCGCCCGATGATGCCGCCCATAAAGCCCACCGGCAAGAACACCGCCACAATCGATAGCGTGGTGGCGAACACTGCCAGCCCGATCTCCTGGGTGCCGTCGATTGCCGCCTGCTGGTGGCTCTTGCCCATCGCGGCGTGGCGCACGATGTTCTCGCGCACCACAATCGCATCATCAATCAGCAGGCCGACTGCGAGTGAGAGCGCCATCAGACTCAGCATGTTGATGCTGACACCGGCCAGGTCCATAAAGAAAAATGTTGCGATGATGGCAATCGGCAGGGTGAGGCCGGTGATGACGGTTGAGCGCCACGAGTTCAAAAACAGGAACACGATCAGGATCGTCAGCACCGCGCCCTCGATCAGGGTGCGGCGCACGTTGTCGACGCTGGTGCGGATCGGCGTTGAGGCATCGCGCACCACGCCGACCTTCACATCGGGCGGCAACTCGCGCTCAAGCGCCTTCACCGCCGCCTTGACGGCATCGGTGA
>JANOYK010000173.1:0-11073 GCA_031428855.1 Burkholderiales bacterium
CAGCTAAAAAATAAGTGGGGTCTGACCCCATTTACCATTTAATGCACCATTTAATGCATGAAACTCGCCAATTGTCCGCAATGCGGTGCGCAGGTCAAGTTCCACGCCGCCGCCTCGGTGCTGGCGGTGTGCGAGTACTGCACCGCCACCTTGATGCGCCACGGCGAGGCGCTCGAACACATCGGCAAGATGGCCGAGCTGCAGGACGACCCGACGCTGATCCAGATCGGCTCTGAAGGCGTTTACCAGGGCGTGCATTTCGGCGTCATCGGCCGGATCCAGATGCGCTACGAGGCCGGGTTGTGGAACGAGTGGCACATCATGTTCGACGACATGAAGACCGGCTGGCTGGGCGAAGCGGCCGGTGAGTTTTATGTCACGTTCGAGCAACCGGTTGCGCTGGCACCACCGCCGTTCAACGCAATCAATGTCGAAGACAAAATTGATATTGGCGGGCGCTTCTATACCGTCACCAATCTCGAATCGGCCACCTGCATTGCCGGCCAAGGGGAGTTGCCGTTCAGTGTTGGACCGGGTTACGCCGCACCGGTGGTGGATCTGCAACTCGATGACGCATTCGCCACGATTGACTACAGCGATGCGGATGACGGCATCACGCGGGTCTACGTCGGCGAGCGCATCAACGCGCGTGATCTCAAATTGGGCAACTTGCGCGACCCGCGCGACGCGCCCGATGTGCTCGCGCCGAAACACAAGGCCGAAGCGTTCAATTGCCCGAGTTGCGCCGCGCCGTTCGCGTTGTCGAGCGGCAAGATTCAAACCTACGGCTGCGCGTCGTGCGGTTCGATCCTCGACACCAGCGACAAAAAAGTGCAGTTGGTGGCCAAGGCGCAGGAGGCGATGTCGTATCCGCTGCGCATCGCGCTCGGCGCAAAGGGTAAGTTCAAATCCGCCCTGGACCTCGCCGGTAAACCGGTTTCGAACCCCGAATGGGAAGCCATCGGCCACATGCGGCGTGCCTCTGACGCGGGCTTTTCGTGGAGCGAGTATCTGCTGTTCAACCCGGAAGCGGGCTACGCCTGGCTGTCGGAGAGCGATGGCCATTGGTCACTGTCGCGCAACGTTGAGAAAATTCCCAAGGTGCTGGGACTGAATGCGTTTTACAAGAGCGAGAGTCTCGATCACTTTCAAAATTACACCGCCAGCGTGCAGCATGTGCTGGGCGAGTTTTATTGGAGAGTGAAAGTGGGCGACAGCGTGCTGGTGGACGATTACATCGCGCCGCTGCGCATGCTCAGCCGCGAGAAAATTCCCAATGAGGTCAATTGGTCAATCGGCACCTACCTCACGCCAGAGGAAGTGCGGCAGGCCTTTAATGTCAAGACGCCGCTGCCGGCCCCGAAGGGCATCGCGCCGAACCAGCCATCGCCTTTCACCGAATCGAATCCGCTGCTGTGGAAGCGCTTCGGCCTGTTTGCCGCCATCAGTCTGGCGGTGCAACTGTGGTTTGCCTTCAGCGCCACCACGGTGATGAAGGATTCATTCTCGATCACCCCGCGCGCTGAGTCCTCCAAAACCACCGAGCCGTTCAAGATCAGCGGCAACGGGCCGCTGGTGCTGCAAAACTCGACCACGGTGGAAAACAACTGGGCCGGTTTTGGCTTCACACTGGTTGAACCGGCCTCGGGAAAAGTATGGCGCGCGGAGCAGCAAGTGGAGCATTACGCGGGCTATGAGGATGGCGAATCGTGGAGCGAAGGCTCACGCAATGGCCAGGTGGTGTTTGCCGATGTGCCGGCCGGCACCTACCAATTGCAAATCGACGGCGAGACCGCGAAGGATGCGCAAGCGGATATCAGCGCATTGCTGCGGCTGGAGCGCGGCCACGCGTCGTGGCTTAACTGGGTGCTGCTGCAGGTGTTGCTGTTGCTGGTGCCGCTGTGGGGCTGGTGGCGCGCCAAGGCGTTTGAGACCAGCCGCTGGGCCGATAGCGATCACCCGCGCAGCGGGAGTGATGATGATGACGATTGAGCACCGCCTGCACGCCACCTGCCGCCGCGCGCCTTCGGGCGTGGGCACGGACGCGGATGTGGAAGTGCCAGCGGGCGTGGGTGTGGACGCACCTGTGGGCGTGGGTGTGGACGCACCTGTGGGCGCAGGTGTGGACGCGCCAGCGGACACGATTCCAGAGCGCATGCCATGAGCAAGTTTTATCTCATCTCCAGCATCGCAGCGCTGGCGTTTTTTTCCTATGCGCAGCATCAGGGCATGTCGCTCACGGGCAGCCGGGCCGGCCAGCAGTTGGCGTCATCCTCTACTGGCGGCGGCAGCCGCAGCGGCGGTGGCGGTGTCGGGTCGGGCCGTTCGAGCACGCTGTCGCACAAATAAGCTGCAATCAAACCCGCCATTTCATCGCCACGCCACTCTGCCAACCCTTTCTCAGACCCATCCACCGGAGCACATCATGGATCTCATCAACCCGAAATTTCTCATCAATTCCCTAGTCTTCTCCCTGCTCGGTGTGCTGGTGTTTTGCGTGGTATTTATCATCATCGACAAGCTCACGCCCTCGGTCGACATCTGGAAAGAGATCGTCGAGAAGCGCAATCAGGCGGTGGCCACCGTGGTCGCTGCCATGTGCCTCGGCATCGCCTTGATCGTCGCCGCCGCGATCCACGGCTGACCGCCAGCGGTTTTGCGTCACGCACTGCTGTTTTCGGTTTTTGTTGTTGCGTCCTGCGGGCTCGCCTATGAGCTGATCGCAGCGGCGCTGTCGAGCTACGTGCTGGGTGATTCGGTTACCCAGTTCTCCACCGTGATCGGCACCTATTTGTTTGCGATGGGCGTCGGCTCGTGGCTGTCGCGCTACATCGAGCGCGGCCTCGCCATCCGCTTTGTGCAGATCGAGATTTTGGTCGGCGTGATCGGCGGTTTTTCGGCGGTGGTGCTGTTTCTGGTGTTCGCCCATCTGGCCGGCCCGTTCCGGCTGGTGTTGTATGGGCTGGTATTTGTCACCGGCATGCTGGTGGGGCTGGAAATTCCGCTCATCATGCGCATCCTGCGGCATGAGCTGGCCTTCAAGGAAGTGGTGTCGCAGGTGTTGACGTTTGACTACCTCGGCGCACTCGCGGTGTCGGTGGCATTTCCGCTGTTGCTGGCCCCGCACCTTGGCCTGATGCGCACCAGTCTGATGTTTGGCGTGTTCAATGTGCTGGTGGCGTTGTGGGCGATCAAATTGTTTGAACGCTCAGTGGAGGTGCCGCCGCCCGCGCGCGTTGACGCAAGCGGCGCGCGCGCCGGGCCGGACACTGCCGGTGTGGCGAACCTGGCAAACGCGGCCCTGCCTGCGGCCGTGGCCCCGCCTGCCGCTGCGCTGGCAACCCCGCCCGCCGCCATCGCCATCCCCGCCGCCGAATTTGACCTGCGCACCCAAGCCGCTCTGCCGCCGCGCGCTGCCGCGTTCCTGCGCGCCCAGGCCGTGATCGCACTGGTGTTGCTCACCGCCGGCTTTTTCTCGGCCGACAAGCTCACTTCAATGGCCGAGACCAGCATCTACGCCGACCAGATCATTTACGCCGAGTCGACACCGTATCAACGCATCGTGGTCACGCGCTGGCGTGACGACATCCGCCTGCATCTGAACGGCAATTTGCAGTTCTCTTCCAAAGACGAATACCGCTATCACGACGCGCTGGTGCATCCGGCCCTGGCCACGCTGCCGGGCGCCAAGCGCGTGCTGATATTGGGTGGCGGTGACGGCATGGCCGCGCGCGAGGTGCTGCGCTATCCGCAGATCGAGTCGATCACGCTGGTTGATCTGGACCCGCGCATGACTACGCTGTTCAACACCGCGCCGATGCTGACGGCGCTCAACCAACAATCGCTGGCGTCACCCAAAGTGAAGGTGGTCAATCAGGATGCGTTGGTCTGGCTCGAAAACAATCCGGACATGTTCGATCTGATCCTGATCGACTTCCCCGACCCGTCCAATTTTGCGCTTGGCAAACTCTATTCAACCGCGTTCTACCGCATGCTCGAAAAACATCTGGCTGCCACCGGCCTCGCGGTGATTCAATCGACCTCGCCCTACTACGCGCGCAAATCGTTCTGGTGCATCGTCGCCACGATTGAAGACACCGGCCTCACTACTGCGCCGTATCACGCCTACGTGCCCTCATTTGGCGAGTGGGGTTACGTCATCGCCGGGCGCGGCAATTTTGTGCCGCCAGGGCGTTTCCCGGTGGCACCGCGCGCGTTTGATGCGCAATCAGTCAAGGGCCTGTTCGATTTCTCGCCCGACATGGCGCGCCTGCCGGTCGAGGTCAACCGTCTCAACAACCAGGTGCTGGTGCGCTACTTTGAAGAAGAGTGGAAGCGGGTTATTCGTTAAATGGACCGCCGCCACTTTCTCTCTGCCCTGTCCACGCCGCTGTTCACCGCGTGTGATTTTAAAAACGGTGCGCCCGATATCAAGGGCGAATTCACGGCCGATGTCTACGGGCCGGCGATGGCGCTCGCCCACCGTCTGCGCACCGATGATTTTCCCGCGCCCACCGAGACGCGCACGCTCGACATCGCCATCATCGGCGGCGGCGTGGCCGGTCTCTCGGTGGCCTGGCATCTGGTCAAGCGCGGCGTCAAGCAATTCACCTTGTTTGAACTCGAAGACACACTCGGCGGCAACGCACGCAGCGGCAAAAGCGCTGTCACACCCTACCCGTGGGGCGCGCACTACCTGCCGCTGCCGTCGCAAGAGGCCGTACACGTGCGCCAACTGCTGGCTGACCTCGGCGTATTGAAAAGCGGCATCGACAGCGCCGCACCACTCTACGACGAAGCCGCGCTGGTGCATGCGCCGCAAGACCGGCTCTATCGCGGCGGCCTGTGGCAAGAAGGCATCCGGCCCAAAAACATGCTGGCACCGGGCGAGGCCGATCAATACAAACGCTTTGAAGAACTGATCGAGCGCTACAAACAAACACGCGATCTGTTCGGGGCCAAACCGTTCGCACTGCCGAGCCTGCTCTCGAGCGGCGACTTGCGCACCACCGCGCTCGACGCCACCGACATGCGGCGCTGGCTGGTCGGGCAAGGGTTTGATTCCCCGGCGCTGCACTGGTATGTGGACTATGGTTGCCGCGACGATTTCGGCAGCCTGTCGCGCGACACCTCGGCCTGGGCTGGCCTGCATTACTTCGCTAGCCGCTCGGGCCAAGCGCAAAACGCCGATGCACACAGCGTGCTGACCTGGCCTGAGGGCAATGGCTATTTAACAAGACGCACCGGAGAGTGGCTGCAGGAGCGGGTTCCAGGCGCATGCACGCGCAATGCCTTGTGTACCAAGCTTGTCACGGGCAAGGGCTTTACGGAATTCGACATTTACTACCCAGCCGAAAATCGCAGCGTGCGCTACAAGGCCAAACGCGTGCTGTGGGCCGCGCCCTCATTCGTGCTCGCACGCGTGTGGGACAACGCCCCCGCTGCGTTCCGCCCTGCCGTGGCCGGCATCGAGACCGTGCCCTGGCTGGTGGCCAACCTGCACCTGCGCGAGCCGCCGCGCGACACCGGCCCGGCACCGCTGGCGTGGGACAACGTGATCTACAACAGCAATGCCCTGGGCTACGTAGTGGCCACCCACCAGACCGTGCGCCGCCAGCCCGGCGCCACCGTGCTCACCTACTACTGGCCGCACAGCGGCGAAGCGCCCGCGGTGGCGCGCAAACGCCTGATGGAGACACCGTGGGCCGAGTGGATCAAGGCGATCCTGGCTGATTTGCGGCGGCCCCATCCTGACTTGGCGAAGTCGCTCGAACGGATCGAGCTATGGCGCTGGGGCCACGGCATGCCGCAGCCTGCGCCGGGCTTTTTGACCGCCCCAGCGCGCGCCGCGCTGGCCAGTCTGCAAGGCTCGCTCGTATTCGCGCATTCCGATCTGTCGGGCATGTCGCTGTTTGAAGAAGCCAATTACGCCGGCGTGCGCGCTGCGGACATCGCCCGCAAGGGCTAAGCACGTATAATTCTTACTTGTCATCCGTCGATCAGAAAAGGTAAAGCAATGTCCGCTACCGCCACCCTGTCGAGCAAATTCCAAATCTCCATTCCCAAAGCCATTCGCGAACAGCAGAACTGGAAAGCGGGCGAAGAGTTCACCTTCATCCCCAAGGGCCAGGGTGTGCTGTTGATGCCGGTGCCCACTATCAAGCAACTGGCCGGTATCGCCAAGGGGGCCGCCGCCAGCGGTTACCGTGACCGCAAGGACCGGCTCTGATGCGCCTGGTCGACACCTCGGCCTGGATCGAGTGGTTCACCGGCGGCGTACTGGCGAAAAAGCTGGCGCCCGAACTGCCGCCGCGCAGCCAGTGGATTGTGCCCACCATCGTGCAATTCGAATTAGTGAAATGGCTCACCCGCGAAGCCGGCGAAGATGAAGTAGACCGGGTGGTGGCCTACACCCAAAAATGCATTGTGGTGCCTCTCGACACCCGCATTGCACTGAGCGCTGCCGCGCTGCACCGGCAGCACAAACTCGCCACCGCAGATGCCATCGTCTATGCCACTGCACTTGAGCATCATGCCGACATTCTGACCTGCGATGCCCATTTCGAGACGCTGCCGCAAGTCAAATTCTTTCGCAAGCCGGCGCGCTGACTGGCGCTGTCGCTTGCGGGCAGGCTCAGTGCTGCCTCAGTGTCAGCTCAATGCCGCATCTTCCCGTCAGCGCCTACCACGGTCAGGTCCACATACTTAGAACCGTTGCGGTCATCCGGCTTGAAGCCGATGACATGACCGCCCAGGTCAAGCGACCGGGTGGCATCGAGCGCAGCCATGAACGAGACGCGAGTGGGCTCTTTGCCGCTTTTCTTCAAGGCCTCAATGATGGCTTTGCCTGCGAGGTAAGCCTCGAAGGTGGTAAACGACGGCTCGGCCTTGGCATCCACCTCGGCCAGCGCCTTTTTGTACTCACGCACCACTGGCAGCTTGGTGTCCCAAGGAAACGGCACCACCTGCGAGATCACCACGCCGCCTTTGTCTTTTCCCAGCGCATTGACAAACTGGGTGCCGCCGACAAACGACAGCGCCACAATCGACGCGCCATAGCCCGCCACTTTGGCCGCCTTGATGAACTCTGACGATGGGCCATACAGGCCGGTGACGATGATCGCCTGCGGATCAGCCTTTACCATCGCCGCCGCCTTGGGTGCCGCATCACCGCCCTTTCGCGACACGCCGGCCGTGGCCACCACCTTGCCGCCGCCCGCCTCCAGCCCCTTTTGCACCACGTCGAGGTTCTCCTTGCCGACCGCATCATCGTGGTACAGGATGCCAAAGCGGGTAATGCCGATGGTCTTGAAGTGCTCGATGATCTTGGTGGCTTCTTCGGCATAGCCGGCGCGGAAGTTGAACAGCGACTTGTTATAGCCGCGCATCACGCGCGCGCCGGTGAAGGGCGACAGAAACGGCACGCCCTGCTCCGCCGCCATCTCCAGCGGTTTGCGCCCAAGCGTGGCGCTGGCGTAGCCAAACAGCGCAAACACCTGGCCCTGCTTCATCAGCACCTCGGTGTTGGCAATCGCCTTTTGCACGTCGTTCACATCGTCCAGCGTGGTCAACTCGATCTGCCGCCCGCCGACACCGCCAGCTTTATTGGCCTGATTGAACGCCGCCAGGGCGCCCAAGCGGATTTCAATGCCGAGGTCCTTGTTATTACCGGTCAGCGGCACGGACTGGCCGATGATGATTTTTTGCGCGGTGACACCGGTTTCAGCCGCCATCGCGCCGCTGCTCAGCCATCCGCCCAGTGCGGCGGCCCAAGTCAAACCAGTAAGGCATAGCGATACGATTTTTCTCATGATGCTGTCTCCTAAAATTGTTAGTGCAACATTCTTTCTGTAAATTCGGTCTGGACGAAGTGGCGATTTTTTGGCAGGCTGGAGTGATGAGGGCGCGAAGCGCCCGAAGCACGCAGGCAGGCCAAAAAATCGCGGCGCTGCCGATGGGGCGGGCAGCGGGTGGTTCCATTGAGGCATCATAACCTCCCCACCTCGAAGGAAAGAGCGGGTGCGCGAGGCCGGGCAGATGATTGACAGCGCCGTGCTGGTGGCGGTCGGGGTCACCGCCGATGGCAAGCGCCGCGTGCTGGGGGTGTCAGTGGCGCTGTCCGAGGCGGAGGTGCATTGGCGCGCCTTTCTGGACAGCTTGATCCGGCGTGGCCTGTGTGGCGTCAAGCTGATCGTCTCGGACGACCATGCCGGCCTCGAAGCAGCGCGCCGCGCCACCCTGCCCAGCGTGCCGTGGCAGCGTTGCCAGTTTCATCTGCAACAAAATGCGCAGAGCCATATCACCCGCATCGATCAACGCGAGCGCGCCGGGCGGCGCATCCGCTCGATCTTCCATGCACCCGACCGGGTTCAAGCGGAGCGATTGCTCAAGCAGGCGATTGCGGCTTGGCAGGCCGACGCGCCCAAACTGGCTGCCTGCGCCTGGTCTCTGCCCTTCTGGCCGAGACCGACGAGGACTGGCTTGAAAGCAAAATCTATCTCAACCTGAAACGCTGATCTGCCCCGTACTCTTCAATTCGATCGAACCGCCTTCAGCCAATTTACAGAAAAGAAGTTGCACAATCGCCCCCGCACACCTCAGGTTTTGGGCTTGAGCAGGTAGTTCATCACCACCTCAGTCGCATGGCGCAAGTGGCTCTCTTTGGCCACCGGACTCATCAAGTCGCGCGCCAGCACGGTCGAGAGGGTGTAGCGGTTTGACAGGTAGTAGTAGTTAAGCGCGACCAGCGTGATGTAGACCTCGGCCGGGTCGATGCCGCCGCGGAACACGCCGGACTCCTGGCCGCGCTGCAAAATTTCACGGATGTTGTCTTGCACCGGTGACACCAGTTGCGCGAGCTTGCGCGATTTTTTGAGGAACTTGGCTTCGTGCAGGTTCTCGCTGTTTATCAGGCTGATGAATTCGGGGTGCGCAATGTAGTAATTCCAGATGAACTCGACCAGCCGCGCCACTGCCTCGACCGGGTCGAGGTGGCCGAGGTCGAGCGCTTTCTCGGCTTCGGCCAGCTTGATGTAGACGTTCTCGAGCACCGTGAGAAACAGTTGATCCTTCGAGACGAAGTAGTAGTACAGCATGCGCTCGTTGGTGCCGGCCCGCTTGGCGATGCGGTCGACGCGCGCGCCGCCCAAGCCGTGTTTGGAGAATTCATCGGTGGCCGCTTCGAGAATTTTGGCGCGGGTGCGCTCGGGGTCGCGCTTGACGAGGCGGGTTTTGGTGCCTGGCTTTGCTGCTGCACCGGCGGCGTCTTTGGCGGTCATGGTGTTCCCCTGCTTTTTTGGTGTTTGCACAACGGTTTGTGCAACGCACCAATGCGATAATTCTAGCTCTAAAAGCGCAAGGCTCTGCAACAATCTTCCGTGGCCGCTGACAACCTCCCTGCCGCTTCCGCGCTGTCCGCAGCGTCCCCTGCGGCGTCCCCTGCTGTGTCCCCTGCGGCGGCCACCTCCACGGCTGGCACGGCAGGCGCAGCCGCACCCGGCGCGCCTGTGGAAGCCCTGGCGCAGCAGATCGACGCGCTGCTGCCGCAGACCCAATGCACGCGTTGCGGCTATCAGGGCTGCAAGCCCTACGCCGAAGCCATAGCGCGCGGCGAGGCCAAGATCAACCAGTGCCCGCCCGGTGGCGCGGCCGGTATTGTCAAGCTGGCCGATTTGTTGAAGACATTGTCGCTGCCGCTCAACCCGGTTAACGGCGTCGAGAAGCCGCTCGAAGTGGCCGTGATCGACGAGAGCCTGTGCATCGGCTGCACGCTGTGCATCCAGGCCTGCCCGGTCGATGCCATCCTCGGCGCGGCCAAGCAGATGCACACGGTGTTGAACAGTTGGTGTACCGGCTGCGAGCTGTGCATCGCGCCGTGCCCGGTCGATTGCATCACGATGGTGCCGGTGACGCCCGCGCATGAATGGAACGATGCCGATGCGCAGCTTGCACGCACACGCTACTACGCGCGCAATGAGCGGCTGGCGCGCGACAAGCGCGAGCGCGAAGCGCGCCTTGCTGCCAAGACCACGTCGAGCGCCCCGGCTGCGGGGGCGGCAATGTCCGAGGCCGAAGCGAAGAAAAAAGCCATCATCGCAGCCGCAGTGGAGCGCGCCCGCCTGCAGCGCGAAGCCACGCAACCCAAGAACACCGCAGCAGCTTCTGACGACGTGCAGCGCCAAATTACCGAGGCCGATGCGCGGCGCGCGCGGCGCAACGACCCGTCGTCGTGAAACTGCCGGCAGATAGCCCCGGCCCCGCACGGACGCAACTGCTGCCAACAGAGCGGTCAGT
Organism: Burkholderiales bacterium; assembly: GCA_031428855.1. GTDB lineage: Bacteria > Pseudomonadota > Gammaproteobacteria > Burkholderiales > JAEUOS01 > CANJDH01. The sequence continues at coordinate 10,294 of JANOYK010000173.1, forward strand.
CACCTTGTCAGTCACCTTGTCACTCACCTTGTCACTCACCCAACCCCAACAGAACTTCAAACACCCCTTCGCATGAACCCGCAAAAACGTTTTGAAATTTTCCGCCGCTGGCGTGAAGCCGCACCGCATCCGAAGAGTGATCTCACCTACAGTTCCACCTTCGAGTTGCTGGTCTCGGTCATCCTCTCGGCCCAAGCCACCGACAAAGGCGTCAACGCCGCCACGCGCAAGCTCTACCCGGTGGCCAACACACCTGCGGCCATTCTCGCGCTTGGCGTCGAGGGCTTGACCCCTTACATCGCCACCATCGGCCTCTACAAAGCCAAGGCCAACAACGTCATCGCCACTTGCCGCATGCTGATCGAACAGCACGGCGGTGCAGTGCCTGCCACCCGCGCAGCACTCGAAGCCCTGCCCGGCGTCGGCCGCAAGACCGCCAACGTGGTGCTCAACATCGCGTTTGGCGAGCCGACCATTGCAGTGGACACGCACAACTTCCGCGTCGCTAACCGCACCGGCATGGCGCCGGGTAAAACAGTGGAAGCGGTCGAACGCGGCTTGATCAAATTCGTGCCGGACCAATTCAAACAGCACGCGCATCACTGGCTGATTTTGCATGGGCGCTATGTGTGCAAGGCGCAAAAACCGGATTGCCCCAACTGCATCATCTCTGACCTGTGCGAGTACAAAGCGAAGACGCCTGATCCGCTCGCGCATCAACCGGCACTGCCTGCGACGACGAAAACAGCAAAGGGAGCGGCACGTGCCCGCGCAGCAACA
>JANOYK010000174.1:0-1639 GCA_031428855.1 Burkholderiales bacterium
CCCTGCCGGGCCTCGCCAACGCGCACGACCACGCGCGCGCGATCCGTTCGAGCGCGCTGGGCGCGTTCGACAAGCCGCTCGAGAGCTGGCTGTTCTACCTCGGCGTAGTGCCCGGCATCGACCCCTATCTCACCGCCGGCACCTCGCTGGCGCGTTCGGCCTTGCGTGGCGCCGGGCGCGTGATGGTGCATTACACGCGCATGCAGGGCCTGACCGACCCGGTCACCGAGGTGCGCGCGGTGGCGCGCGCCGCGCGCGATGTCGGCACCCAGGTCGGCTTTGCCGTCTCGATGCGCGACCGCCAGCCGCTCGCCTACGCCGACAGCAGCGCGGTATTGCCGCAGTTGCCGGCAGCGATTCGCGCCACCGTCGGGCAGCGCCTCGCCGGGCCGTTGCCTGCTGCCGCCGCGCTGGTGGCACTCGCCGACGAGATCGCCGCTGCCTGCCATGGCGACGGCTTCAACGTGCAGTACGGCCCGGCCGGCGTGCAGTGGTGTTCGGACGAACTGCTCGGCCTGATCGCACAGAAGTCAGCGGACAACAGCCGCCAGGTACACATGCATCTGCTCGAAACACGCTACCAGCGTGAGTGGGCCGACCATGCCTACCCGGGCGGCATGGTGGCGCACCTGAAGCGCATCGGCCTGCTGTCGCCGCGCCTCACGCTGGCGCACTGCGCCTATGCGCGGCCCGATGAACTTGAACTGATCGCAGAGGCCGGTGCCGTGATCGCGGTCAACACCAGTTCCAACCTGCACCTGCGCTCCGGCATCGCGCCGGTGGCCGAGATGCTCAAGCGCGGCTGCAAGGTCGCGATGGGCCTCGACGGCTGCGCCTTCGATGAAGACGACGACGCCCTGCGCGAAATGCGCCTGCTCTATCACCTGCACAAGGGCTGGGGCTACGACGTGGCAATCACTCCCGCGCAAGGCTTTGCGCTCGCAGCACGACACGGGCGGCAGGCGGTGAGCGGCATTGCCTGCCAGGGCACGATTGAACCCGGCGAACCGGCCGACCTGCTGCTGCTCGACGGCACAACGTTGATGGACGACCGCCTGTTCGACGACGTGCCGGTGATCGACTATGTCCTCGCGCGCGCCACCGCGGCAGACATCAAGCAGGTGATCGTGGCCGGACGCAGCATTGTCGAGAATGGGGCCGTCACCGGCTTTGACTATCCGGCCCACATGGCCGAGCTGATGGCGCAACTGAAAGCCAAGATCGATCCGGCCGACACCTGGCGTGCCACGGTGCAATCGCTCGATGCGGCGTTGAAACCGTTTTACCTGCAAGGGCGGCACATCGGCTGCGGCTAGAATATGCGATAACCATACGGTCTAAGAAGCGCTCCCACCAATGGTTTCAGGCAAGCATGCCGTGCATAACCGCTCCCACCAACACTCTTGGCGGTAAACGTACCAAAAAAACCGCCGTCACCCACGCGCTGACCGAATACATTCAGCGGCGCAAACAGCGCGCCATCATGGACTTGTTCGGAAAAATCGACATGCTGCCGGCCGCCGGGATGAGGCGACAACGCCATTTGCCGAGTTTCTGGAAGTGACGGGCCTGTTCGAGCGCTGGGCAAAGGGCTGTCCGTTGAGTGACACCAGCAGCAATGCACCGAGCGTACAAGACG
>JANOYK010000175.1:0-11805 GCA_031428855.1 Burkholderiales bacterium
CGCCGCGCGCTCAAACTGCTCGACCTGTTCAACCCGGAGCGCTTTGCCGCCAAGCTGGCCGAGACGATGGACTATCACAATTTCGTGCTGGTGAACTATCTCAAGGCACCGAAGCAGGACTATCAGCAGACGCTCGATCAGGCGCTGGCCTACGCGGCGCGCTTGAAGCCGATGGTGGCCGATGTGTCGAACGAGTTGTACCGCGAAATGGGCCTGGGCAAGAGCCTGTTGTTTGAAGGCGCCCAGGGCACCTTGCTGGACGTTGACCACGGCACCTATCCGTTTGTCACCTCCAGCAATTGCGTGGCGGGCGCAGCGGCGGCGGGTGCCGGTGTCGGCCCGGGTCAGTTGCACTATGTGCTCGGCATCACCAAGGCTTACGCCACGCGCGTCGGTTCCGGCCCGTTCCCGACTGAGCTTGAAGATGCGACCGGTGAGCACTTGCGCAAAAAAGGCAATGAGTTTGGCTCCGTCACCGGCCGGCCGCGCCGTTGCGGCTGGTTTGATGTGCCTGCGCTCAAACGTTCGATCCAGATCAACGGCATCAGCGGCCTGTGCATCACCAAGCTCGATGTGCTCGACGGCATGGAGACGGTCAAACTGGCGATTGGCTACAAAATGAATGGCGTGGCGTGCGATCTGCTGCCGCCCGGAGCCGATGGCGCAGCGGCGTGCGAGCCGGTCTATGAATCGATGCCAGGCTGGAGCCAGAGCACGGCGGGCGTCAACGATTTTGCCAAGCTGCCGGTCAATGCCCAGAACTATTTGCGGCGCATGGAGGAGGTCTGTGGCGCAAAAATCGCGCTCGTTTCCACCGGCCCGGACCGTGATGAGACCATCGTTCTCTCGCATCCTTTCAAATAAGCCACTAAGCTGGGGGCAAAACCGACATGACCGATCTCTACGTCTCCTGGGATGATTACCATCACGCGATTGAGAGATTGGCGGCCAAGATTCATGCCTCGGGCTTCGCATTCGATCAAATCATTTGTCTGGCGCGCGGCGGCCTGCGCGTGGGCGACGTGCTGTCGCGCATCTTCAACCAGCCGCTCGCCGTGCTGGCGACCCAATCGTATTTCGCCAACGCTGACAAGACTGCCGAGTCACAGGGCGATCTGACCATCGGGCAGCACATGGCCAAGGTCAATGAACGGCTCGGCGAAACTGTTCTGCTGGTCGATGATCTGGTCGATTCAGGCAAGACCATGCAGGTGGTTGTCGAGCATTTGCAGCACCGCTACCCGGGGATCAAGACGGTTAAAACCGCCGTGATCTGGAAGAAGGGCTGCTCGGTGTTCACACCTGATTTCTGGTCCAAAGATTTGCCGGACAATCCCTGGATTCACCAGCCGTTCGAGATTTACGACAAGATCAAGCCAGAGCAGTTGGCGGCGCGAGTGGCACAGTGAGGTGCGCGTGACGCGCTCAATACCAACCGGCCGGAGCGGGTTCCGGGTAAATATCGGGCCAGGGCGGGCTCACAATAAAAAACCCGCCGGAGCGGGTTCCTTAAGAAAAAACCGCCGAAGCGGTTTTTTGCGGATGCTGCCTTACGGGTGCTATCGTTGACCGTGCAATTTTTTGGTGCCCAGAAGAGGACTCGAACCTCCACAGTGTTTCCACCGCTAGGACCTGAACCTAGTGCGTCTACCAATTCCGCCATCTGGGCGCGGTGCCTGCAAACCACCTTCTGTTTGCCGCGTTGCCTGCTTGATGTGACTGCTTTTTACACTTCACCATCAAGCTGAAATTATAAACCAAATTGAAACGTAAAACACCTAAAACGGGACATACATCCTCTGCCAAGGGCGTCATGCCGGGCAAACATGGCGCGCGCGCCGGGCCGGGCGGGCGGGGTGGCCGTGCATCTGGCTCTGCATCCTTTGCTGCGGGCGCGCGTCCGGCCTATCTCGACCGGCCAGGGCGGGTCACCATTCCTGAGCGCATACAAATCGCCGCCGTGGTGCAAGCCGACCCGGGCCTCACCTACGGCATGCTGGCCAAGCGTCTTGGCATCGACAAGATCGAAGCCGAGGCGATGAACCGCCGCGTCGATGCGATGTTGCGTGATGGCGAACTCATCATGAAAGCGGGCGGCAAATTTCACCTGGGGCATGAACCTAAAACTGAAACCGGTGTGGTCAGCCGTCACCGTGATGGCTTCGGTTTCATTGCGGCTGAGGGCGGCGGCGATGATTTGTTTGTCGCGCCGCATTCGCTCGAAGGCGTGATGCATGGCGACAGCGTGAGCTTTGTGCGCAAAGCCGCAGATGCGCGCGGACGCCAGGAGGCGCGCGTGGTCGATGTCACCAAGCGCGCGGTGACGCGCGTGGTCGGCAATCTGAAACGTGAAGGCGCGCGCTGGATGGTGACGCCGCGTGACCGCAATTTTCCGCATCCAGTTGAGGTGGAAGGGCCGGCTGACAGCTCCGCCGCGTCTGGCATGGCGCATGGCATGGCCGGTGGCATGGCGGACGGCACGGTGGTCAGCGCCGCCATTACGCACTACCCGCAAGATGGCCGCGGTGCCAGAGGGCGGATTGACGAAGTGCTGGGCAATCAAAACGATTCGGGCATCGAGATCGAAATTGCCTTGCGCAAGTTTGATCTGCCGCATGAGTTTTCCAAAACTGCTCTGGCCGAAGCGAAGGCCTTGCCCGAGACCCTGCGTAGATCTGATTACGCCGACCGGGTGGATTTGCGCAAACTGCCGCTGGTAACGATTGACGGCGAAGACGCGCGTGATTTCGATGATGCGGTCTATTGCGAAGCGCAGACCGCATCGGGAAAAACCGGCACTTCATTCCGCCTGATCGTCGCGATTGCCGATGTCAGCCATTACGTCATCCCCGGCAAACCGCTCGACGTGGATGCGCGCGAGCGTTCCACCTCGATTTATTTTCCGCGCCGCGTGATTCCGATGCTGCCGGAAAAATTGTCCAATGGGTTGTGTTCGCTCAACCCCGAGGTAGATCGTCTCGTGATGGTGTGCGACATGGTGGTGAGCAGCGCAGGCGAGATCAAGTCCTACGAGTTCTATCAGGGTGTTATGCACTCGCAGGCGCGCTTTACCTACACCGAGGTGGCGGCGATTTTGGCGGACCCGGCGGGCGCAGCCGCGAAAAAGCGCAAGAAATTGCTGGCTCCCTTGCAGGCGCTGGAGCAGGTGTATCACGCGCTGCTGGCCGGGCGCGGCGAGCGCGGTGCGGTTGATTTCGAGTCGATGGAATCGCGTTTGATTTTCAATGACGCCGGGCGCATCGAGCGCGTGGTGCAAGTGGTGCGCAACGACGCCCACAAGCTGATTGAAGAATGCATGCTGGCCGCCAATGTGTGCGCGGCCGGCATTTTGGAGAAGAACAAACACCCTGCGCTGTACCGCATCCACGCCGGCCCGACGCCGGCCAAGCTGACCAACCTGCGCGAATTTTTGGGCGGCCTCGGTTTGCCGCTGGACGGCGGCGATGATCCGCAAGCCAAGGATTACGCCAAGCTCTCCAAACTCATCAAAGGCCGGCCAGATGTGCTGCTGGTGTCGAGCGTGATGTTGCGTTCGATGCAGCAGGCGCAATACAGCCCCGACAACATCGGCCATTTCGGCCTGGCCTACGAGAGCTACGCCCACTTCACCTCGCCGATCCGGCGTTATCCGGATCTGGTGGTGCACCGTGCGATCAAGGCGGTCATCAGCGGGCGCAAATACCACGAAGCTGATTGGGATGCACTCGGCGTGCATTGCTCGCAAAACGAGCGCCGCGCCGACGAAGCCTCGCGCGAAGTGTCCTCGTGGTTGAAATGCATGTATGCGCGCGAGCACATGGGGGCTGAGTTCGATGGTGCCATCAGTGGCGTGGCTGGCTTCGGTATTTTTGTGACGATGGATCAGTTGCTGATCGACGGCATGATCCACATTGCCGAATTGGGTCGTGACTATTTCAAATACGACCAGGCGCACCATGTACTGCGCGGCGAGCGCAGCGGGCAAACCTTCCGCCTCGGACAGCGCGTGCGCGTCAAGATCGTGCGCGCTGACCCGGATGCGCTCAAGATTGATCTGCAACTGGTCGACGCCAATCCTGAGCCGATCCCTGCGCAGAATGCCGCTGTGCCGGAACCGGATGACGTGATAGAGACCCGGCCCACATCGCCGAAGAAACGCAAGTCCTCAGCGAAGACGCCCACCCAGACCGCCGCCAAATCGGATTCGACCACATTCACCAAAGCGCCTGTCAAAGCATCCGCGAAAGTATTGACCAAAGCACCGGCCAAAGCTTCAGTTAAAGCTTCTGCCAAAGCACCGGCTAAAGCTTCCAAGCGGCGCATCACCAAAGCAACCTAGAGGAACACCATGTTACCGGCCACCATGAAATACATTGACCACGGCACCGGCGGCGCAGCCGATTGCATGAACGTGAAGCAAGGGCTGTTGCCGGTGTTGAAACCGGGCGAAGTCCTGATCGAAGTTGCCTATGCCGGCGTCAACCGGCCCGATGTGGCGCAGCGCTCCGGGCGCTACCCGCCGCCGCCCGGTGCGTCACCTTATATGGGCCTCGAAGTCGCAGGCAAGGTGGTGGCCAAGTCTGACGATGTGACGCAATGGAACATTGGCGACAGCGTGTGCGCGCTGACCCCCGGCGGCGGCTACGCCGAATACTGCGCAGTCCATGCTTCACACTGCCTGCCAGTGCCCAAGGGCATGTCCATGATTGAAGCGGCCGCGCTGCCGGAGAATTACTTTACGGTCTGGGCCAATGTGTTCGAGCGCGGCGGCCTCAAAGCCGGTGAAACATTTTTGGTGCATGGCGGCTCGTCCGGCATCGGTATCACCGCCATTGCATTGGCCAAAGCGTTCGGTGCCACGGTCTACACCACGGTGGGCAATGCGGACAAGATTGCCGCCGTCAAAAAACTTGGTGCCGATGTCGCGATCAATTACCGCGAGCAAGATTGGGCACAGGAAGTGTTCGAACACACCGGCAAGAAGGGAGTCAATCTGATTCTCGACATGGTCGGTGGCCCCTACATTGAAAAGAACCTGAAGTCGCTGGCGATGGATGGCCGCCTGGTGCAGATCGCGTTTTTGCAATCATCAAAAAACGAGATTGATCTGCTGCCGATCATGGTCAAGCGCCTCACCGTCACCGGCTCGACGCTGCGCCCGCGCACCATCGAACAAAAGGCCGCGATTGCGCAAGCGCTGCTGAAAAATGTTTGGCCGCTGGTCGAAGCCAAGCAGGTCGGCACCATCATTCACGCCACCTTTGCGCTCGAAGAGGTACAGAAGGCGCACGAACTGATGGAAGCCTCGACCCACATTGGCAAGATCATGCTCAAGGTCAAAGGCTGATGTTGAGGAGCGTGGCTTGGATCCACGATATTACGGCACCATGTTGATAACAATGGCTTGCACCAACGGTTTCCACGGCATGGTGATGTGATGGCAGCGACCCATTTCATCCACGGTTTTCATGCCGTCACCAGCCGCCTGCGCCAGCGTGCGCAGGGGGTGCATGAGATTTTCATCGACCCGGAACGGCGCGACATGCGCGTCAAGGATCTTGTGCAACTGGCCGAGACGCACGGCGTGCGTATCGTGCAAGCCGGCCCCAAGCGCCTCGATGGCATGACCGGCGGCACCAAGCATCAGGGTGTGGCGGCGCGGGTCGATGATCTGCGCCTGTCCCATTCGCTCGATGACATTCTCGATGGCTTGGGCGAGCCGCCGCTGCTGCTGGTGCTTGACGGCATCACCGATCCGCACAACCTTGGCGCTTGTTTGCGCACGGCAGATGCGGCGGGCGTGCATGCGGTGATTGCGCCCAAAGACCGCGCCGTGGGCATCAATGCCACCGTCAGCAAAGTGGCATCGGGCGCAGCCGAGACGGTGCCTTACATCACCGTCACCAATTTGGCGCGCACCCTGAAGGAATTGAAGGAGCGCGACATCTGGATACTCGGCACCGCTGAAGATGCCACTACCCCACTCTACGCGCCGGGCCTTAACCGCGGCCTCGCGCTGGTACTCGGTGCCGAGGGCGAGGGCATGCGCCGCCTCACGCGTGAGACCTGCGACGAATTGCGTTCGATTCCAATGGCGGGCAGCATCGAGAGCCTCAACGTATCGGTCGCCACCGGCGTGTGCCTGTTTGAGGCGCGGCGGCAACGCTTAGAGTAGAACCACAGGGCTGGGTAAGGCTAACGCGGCCTTCCGGGAGACGGGCGCTGCGCCGAGGCGTATGCGCGGGGACATGAGCCGCTGCGCATTTACTCTGCTGGCGGCAGACTGATGCGTGCGATCAACCCGCCGTCATCGCGCGGCAGTAAATCAAAGCTGCCGTGGCTTTGACGCACGATACGATCGACGATGGCAAGCCCTAAGCCGGCACCGCCTTGCGCGCTGTCAACACCGCCATCGCTGGAGCCGCGCGCTTCGTCCAGACGCGTGAACGGCTGCTTTAAGCGCTCGGCCTGGTCCACCGGTATGCCGGGGCCACGGTCACGGATGTCGATGATGGCAGTGGTGGCGCTGCGCCTCACCCCGATCTCAATCTGCGGTGTCTGGCCGCCGCCCGCATAGCGCAGCGCGTTGTCAATCAGATTCATCAGCGCACGCTTGAGCGCCGCTGGCCGCGCGATGGCGCTGACGGCGGGCTCAGTGTCCGCAGTGTCCGCAGTGTCCTTGGTGTCGAGCGTGACGTGGTGGCCGAGCGCGGTGTAGTGAGCGCGCAAGTCTGCCGCCAGCGCACCCAGGTCAACCGCTTCGCCGGGCCGACCCTCGTCGCGCCCGGCTCGCGCAAATTCGAGAAACTGCCCGATCACCGCATCCATCTGCTCAATGTCGGCCACCATACCGTCGCGCATGCTGGTATCGCCCGACATTTCGACCCCGAGGCGCAGGCGCGCCAGCGGCGTGCGCAGGTCGTGCGAAATACCAGCCAGCACCAGCGCGCGATTGCTCTCCTGCGATTGCAGGTCTTGTGTCATCTGGTTAAACGCATGGGCCACCTCGACGATTTCGCGCGCGCCTTCTTCACGCAATTGCGGTGCGGCTTCGCCCCGGCCCACTGCGCGCGCTGCGGTGGCGAGAATGCGCAGCGGCTGTGTCACGCGGCGCACCAGCCAGTAGGCGCCGATCAGGGCCAGCAACACCGCCAGTGCGCCCCAGCCGAGCCAGCTCCACGGCAGCGGCCGCTCCAGCCGCTCGCGCCGCATGCGCACCCAGTATTCATCCTCATCAATGCGGAAACTGACCCACAGCCCTTCTTCGCCATTGCGCCGGAACGCAAAGCGGGTCGCCGCACCGGCTTTTTCGCGCACCAGCGCTTCGACCAGCGTGGCAATCGCCCGCGGCGGGCCAGCCTCCAGTTTTTCGTTGGCCTCAACTGGGTAAATCTCGATCTGTTCAGTCGCGGAGATTTCGCGCATCAGCGCGCTGCGTGCTTCCGGGCGCGAACTCACCAGCGCCGCGCGCGTCAGGTTCAGGATCGCAATGATCTGCTGCGAAATCTGGCGTGCACGCGGCTCGCGCTCGTAAAAACGGAACAACTGCACCCACGCCAGCACCGACACCAGCAGCAGCACCGCGATGATGACAAAGGTGCGCCACAACAAGGAGCGCGGCAGCCAGGAATTAAATGGGGTCAGACCCCATTTAATGTTCCATTTAATGTTCATCTGGCACCTCGCCGATGCTCAATCGAATAAGTGGGGCCTGACCCCATTTATGTGTGACCCCATTTATGTGCCCTTGAGATGGTGGGACAGACCCCGTTTGTCTTGCATGGGCGGTCAGTCGGGGATGAACACGTAACCGAAGCCCCACACGGTTTGAATGTAACGCGGGGTGGCCGGGTCGGTCTCAATGAGCTTGCGCAAGCGCGAGATTTGCACGTCGATGGCGCGGTCGAACACATCGTATTCGCGCCCGCGCGCCAGCTCCATAAGTTTGTCGCGCGAGAGCGGCTTGCGCGCGTTGTTGACCAGCACTTTGAGCACTGAGAATTCTCCCGAAGTGATGGTCATGGCCGCGCCATCTTTAGTCATGCTGCGGGTGGCGAGGTTGAGCGCGTAGGGGCCGAAGGTCACGGTGCCGGCCTCGGCAGCGGGGGCCGCCGGCGGGCCAGCTTCGGCCACGCGGCGCAACACCGCGTTGATGCGCGCCACCAGCTCGCGCGGGTTGAACGGCTTGGGCAGATAGTCGTCAGCACCCATTTCCAGTCCAACAATGCGGTCCACCTCTTCGCCCTTGGCGGTGAGCATCACGATTGGCGTGGTGTTGCCGGCCGCGCGCAGGCGGCGGCAAATCGACAGACCATCTTCCTGCGGCATCATCAGGTCAAGCACGATCAGATCAAACAATTCGCGGTTGATGAGCTTGTCCATGAACTGCCCGTTGGGTGCCGCCTGCACCGCGAAGCCTTGCTCGCCCAGATAGCGCAGCAGCAGGTCGCGCAGGCGCGCATCGTCGTCCACGATCAGGATTTTGCGTTTGTGCTGGCTCATGCAGGTCTCGCTTTCGGTATTTGTAACAAGTGTAGCGGCATGCCCGTTTCAACGCGTTGCCCAGATGTTTCGGTGCGCCCGGATTTGAAGCAACTTGTAATGTGCGCCTCTGGCCAGCGCTTGTCACCATGCATGGCCGCCATGCTGGCCGGACACGCTTGCTGGCTGCGCATGTTGGCGGCCTACTGCGGCGTGGAAGCCGGGCCGCTAAAATTGCCGATCCCCCATCTTGAACCAAACCGGAGAAATTGAATGAAAGTGCTGTTCACCGACTACCGCTTCGCCGATGTTGAATTGGAGCGCGGCATTCTCGCCAAGGCGGGCATCGAACTTAAAGTGGCGCAATGCACGACCGAAGACCAAGTGATTCGCGAATCGGAAGGCTGCCAGGCACTGCTCATTACGTACGCGCCGGTTAACGACAAGGTGTTTACGGCACGCCCCGGCATCGGTCTGTGCAGCCGCATGGGTGTGGGCTACGACTCGATCAACACGGCGGACGCGCAAAAGCATGGCGTCTGGGTGGCGAACTCACCTGACTATGGCTCGTCCGAAGTGGCACTGCACGCGCTGGCGATGGTGATGGCGCTGCGCCGCCACTTGCCGCAGCACGACGCCAACATCCGCAAAGGCGTATGGGCCACGCACGCGGCTGGCCCGGTGCCGCGCATGTCCGGCACCACGCTCGGCGTGTTGGGTTATGGCCGCATCGGCAGCCGCTTTGCGTTTTACGCGCACTCGATGTTCAAGCGCGTCATCGTGTGCGACCCCTATCGCATCGACGGCGATTTCGCACCCTATGTCGAGCGCGTCTCGCTCGACGAATTGTTCAGCCAGGCCGACGCGATCTCGCTGCACACACCGCTCACTAACGAAACCCGCGGCATCGTCAATGCACGTCTGCTTGATCTGATGAAGCCGGGATCAACCCTGGTCAACACTTCGCGCGGCGCAGTGGTCAAGATCGAAGACCTGATTCCGCGCTTGTCCAAATTTGATGGGGTGGGGCTGGATGTGCTGCCGGTTGAGCCGGTGCAGCGCGACTCCGCCTTGCTCAACGCGCCCAATGTGATTCTGTCGCCCCACGCCGCCTATTTCTCGCTCGAAGCGGAGACTGAACTGCGCCGCAAAGCCGCGCAAAACGTGGTGTCGTGGATGACAAATGGCCGGCCTGATTATGTGGTGACGCCAGGCACGAAGAAAGCCGTGAAAGAATAATGGCGATGGTTCCGAGATGATTGCGGTCAAACTGATCGCCGTCCCCGCAGTCATCTGGCTTGCCAGTTGGGCGGGCCGGCGCTGGGGGCACCGCATCTCGGGGTTGATTAGCGGCTTTCCCTTGATAGCAGCGCCGATTGTGTTGTTCCTGTCGGAGGAGGCTCCGCGCCCGTTTGTGGCCGACGTGGCATGGGCGGCGATGGCGGTCGCGCCTGCAATCGGCTTGCATTGCGTAGTCTACTCGTGGCTGACGCGTTTGCGCCTGCCGCCGGCTGCGCCGCGCCATCTGCATTGGGTCATCTGCCTGGGGAGCGCATGGAGTGCCTGCGTTGCTACGCAATTTCTGCTCACGGAGTACGGACTCAAGGGATGGGCGGGCGCAGCGATGGCGCTTGCGCTCACGCTGTCGTTGCAATGGCTGATGCCGCGAGCGCGCAGCGCAGCCGGGTCGCCGCCGCGCATTCCGCCATTCGAGATTGCGGTGCGCATGGGGGCGGCGGTGCTGATTGCCGCCGTTGTCATGCTGGGCGCACAAGCGTTTGGCCCGCGCGTGTCAGGCATGTTGCTTGGCTTTCCGATCACGGCGTCGGTGCTGCCGGTCTTCACCCTGTATCTCTATGGATCGGACGCGACGATCCGGCTGTTGTCAGGCTTCAACACTGGGCTGATCGGCTTTGTCGTGTATTTTTTTGTGTTCGCGTCTGTTGTAACGCCGCTTGGCGCCTGGCCCGCTTTTGTCGCAGGGGCGCTGGCAAGTGTGCTCTGCGTCGGATTGGCGCTGGCCTGGCAGTCGTGGCGCAAATCAATAATGAGATGATGTGTTTGTAGACGCCAGGTTTTTTGCGCCGGTTTTGCGTTGCTGGTGCGGCCTGTCAACCATTTATTTGTGCCGGCCCCAATAGGTGCGCCGCTCTTCAACAGATGACGGAATTGATCGACCAACTGCGGCAATGCGGGCTGGTGCTGCCAGGCGAGACGGTGACTGTTGCGCCGCTTCAAGGGGGCGTGTCATCTGACATTACGCTCGTGACAGCCGGGCCGCGCCAGTTTTGCGTCAAGCGCGCACTCGAAAAATTGAAAGTCGCTGCCGACTGGCGCGCGCCGGTAGAACGCAATCGCAGTGAAGTGGACTGGCTTCAGACCGTGGCCGCGATGTTGCCCGGCAGCGTGCCGCGCGTGCTGTCCGATCAATCCGCGCATGGCTGGTTTGCGATGGAGTATCTGGCACCGGAAACGCACCCGGTATGGAAAACGCAATTGCGCGATGGCGCGATCAAACCCGATTTCGCCGCCGATGTGGGGCGCGCCATTGGGCGCATTCATGCCGCCACGGCGGGTGACGCCGCGCTGGCACAGCGCTTTGCTACCGGGCATATTTTTTATCCGATCCGGCTCGAAGCCTATCTGGTCGCCGCCGGGCAAAAGCACCCAGAGGCAGCCGATGCGTTGCAGGCGCTGGTCACAGTCACGCAAGCCAACCAACGTGCCCTGGTGCATGGCGACGTGAGTCCGAAAAACATTCTGTGCCGTCACACCAGCGGCGGCGATGAGCCGGTTTTTCTCGACGCTGAATGCGCCTGGTATGGCGACCCGGCGTTTGATTTTGCGTTTGCGCTCAACCATCTGTTGCTCAAATGTTTGTGGCGGCCACAGCACGCCGCGCAATACCTTGAATGTTTCGACGCGCTCTACGACGACTACATCGATCAGGTGTCGTGGGAGACCACTTACAGCATTGATGGCCGCACCGCCAAGCTGCTGATCGGTTTGCTGCTCGCGCGAGTCGATGGCAAGTCCCCGGTCGAATACATCATTGACGAAGCGCAAAAAAATATGGTCCGGCAATTCACGCTGCCGCGCCTGAAACAGCCGCCGCATTTTCTGGGCGAGGTGCGCGATGCCTGGGCGGCGTTGATGGGTGTGAGTTGAAAAACGAATGAGGAAATGCGCATGACCGGTTCCACTATCAAGTCGATCCACGCCCGCCGCGTCTGGGATTCACGCGGTCGACCGACCGTCGAGGCGGAAGTCACGCTGGCCGATGGCAGCATGGGGCGCGGGATTGCGCCGGCGGGTGCCTCGCGC
>JANOYK010000176.1:0-6010 GCA_031428855.1 Burkholderiales bacterium
TTGTCAAAGTCGGCGTCTTCTTCGGCGTAGGCGGCGTAAACCTCATCGAGGCGTTTTTTCGCAGCCAGCACGCCGCCGATGCCTTGTTCAACCGCGTCGCGCACGTTCTGCGTCGGGTCGAGTTCCGGCTCCTGCGGCAGATAGCCGATCTTCATGTTCGGCATCGGCACGGCGTCGCCGATGATGTCGTTGTCCAGCCCCGCCATGATCTTGAGCAGGGTCGATTTGCCCGAGCCGTTCATGCCGAGTACGCCGATCTTGGCACCGGGGAAAAACGACAGCGAAATGTTTTTGAGGATCTCGCGTTTGGGCGGCACGATCTTGCCGACGCGCCGCATGGTGAAAACGTATTGGGCCATGATTGCCGTTCAATTAAGCAGAGGGGAGGGGGACAACACAACCGGCTATTTTACGGTGTCGCCAGAGGTAAATTGCCGGCAAACGGCGGCGAAACGGCAGGGCAAATAGCGCTGTAAACAGCGAGGCAAACTGAGAGGCAAGCAGCGGTACAAGCAGCGGTACAAGCAGCAGCCAGGCGCGCTTTAGCGCTTCGAGACGATATCGAACAGCATCAGCGCAATCGCCAGCGCAATCAGCGCGCCTGAGAGCAGGCGCACCTGCGCATCACTGGCGCGCTTGAACAGCCGCCCGGCCACCGGCATCGCCACCAAGGCGCCCGCCGACATCAGCAACGCGATGCGCCACGCCAACGCACCGGCCGCGCCATAAATCATGCCGGTGGCAATCGACAGCACCAGGCCGAGAATCACCGAGGTGCCGACGATGCGCTTGACGCTCTCGGCAGAAGACGCCATCAGCGCCGGCACGATCAGCACGCCGCCGCCGACGCCGGTCGCGCCGATCAGCGCGCCGCTTAACACCGGCATGAAATAGGGGCCGGACTTGCGCATGGCGCGGTTGAGGCCGTCCAGAAACATTAACGCCATGGCACACGATGCGGCGATCACCACGGCCAGTTTCAGCGTGAGTTGAATCGCGCTGCGCTGCGCCGGCAGCCAGGTCAAGAGGCCAGTGACCAGCAGCGCAAACAGCAGGGTGGCGGGCAGCGCCCATTTGCCGAACGAGACGAACAGCGGTTTGGAGACATTGCCCTGGCGCAGGTGCGACAGGCCCGCCATGATTTTGGTGAGCACCGAGAACACGCTGGCGGTGCCGATGGCGAGCGAGGGCGGCATGCCGAACAGGACGATCAAACCTGGCACCACGATGGCACCGGCGCCGACGCCGGTCATCAATATCAACGCACCCGAGAGAAAACCGAAGGCGAGGGCATGAAAATCTTGCGGCGTCATGGTGCGGCATTATGCGGCATTGTGCGGCACTGCGTTGATAGTGTGTGCTTGCCGCCAGAGGGCAATCCGCCGCGCGCGCCCGAATCAATTCAGGCAGCCGCGATTCAGAAAGAATGGCTGTCAGAGCCATTCTGCATGGTCATTGCCCTGTAGGTGCATGGATAAACACTCTGAGACCGGGGACGCGAATGGCGAACCCGCGGCGGCGCACGGCGATTACCCCGCCTTCAACCAGACCACGTTGTTTTCCACCTTGACCGGATAGATCTTGAGCGCCACGGTACAGGGCGCAGCGCTGGCCTCACCGGTGCGGATGTCGAACATGCCCTGATGAAACGGACACTCGATGTGGCCGCTGGCGACGAAACCTTCCGACAGATTGGCGTTGCCGTGGGTGCAGATATCGTGGGTGGCGAAAATTTCACCATCGACGTTGTAGAGGCAAACCGGCTCGCCATGGAGAGTTACCGGGTAGGTACCGTCTTCGGGCACGTCTGTTGTTGCGGCGACTTGGGTCCATTCGGTCATGCGGTTTTTCCGTAGGGGGTGGGGGTGGATCGGGATGAAAATGTGGAGGGGGATGTAGATCTAAGCGGAGCTGGGCGGGCGCTGTGGGCGGAGCCACCAGGGACGCCTAAGGTGCCGGACGCCGCGCTGGACGCAACGGCACTGGACCCAACGGCAAGGTTTTCAATGATACCGAGCAATACCCGCCGCGCCGCGCTGACCTCGGCGGCGCTCATGCCTTGCACGGCAAGCCGGTTGACTTCTAGTGCGTGCGGCACCAGACGCGCCTTGAGTTTTTTTCCCGCCGCAGTGAGATGAATGTGTTGATGGCGCTTGTCACCGGCGCGCCGCCGCCGCTCGATCAGGCCGCGCGCCGCCATCGCATTGAGCGCGGCATGAGTGGTCGGTTGCATCACGCCGGCTGCGTCGCTCAACTCGCGCTGGGTCAGGCCATCGTGCTCCCACAGGATGCGCAGAAACGTCCAGTGGCCGAACGGCACATCGTGTGCGGCGAGGCGCTCTTGCAGTGCGCGATTGAGCACACGCGTGGCGTCCTTGACCAGATGGGCGAGGCGATCGTTGGGCACCGCTTCGCGCCAGTGGTGCAGGATGGCTGCCGGGCTGCCACCGGGTTTGCCGCTGCGCATACTCATGTCTGCAGCGCCGGTACCGGCACTTGATACCGCAGCGTCACCTCGCGCCCGCCGCGCGCGGATTCGATCATGGCGAGGCACACCTCCAATGTTGCCATCGACCACTCACCATCGTGCAAAGGCGTGATGCCGTGGATAACTGCGGCGCGGAGTTCATCGATCACTTCAACCCGCGGAATCAGCGGCGCGGGCAGGGTTTCGACCCTGCGCTCGTGATCGCCGTAGACCGTCACGCTGCGCGGGCCGGGCCTGATGTCGCCACGCTCGCACGAGACGAGCAGATGGCCGAAGTGTTGGTGATGCGGTGCCACGCCGGCTGCGGGCGTGTAGTGCGCGCCGCCGTAGTTGCGTGCCGCCTTGGCGCGCGCTTCTGCCGCTGCGCCGTGCGCTGTGCTGGGCGCTATGCCGTGCACTCCGCCACCGCCGTCTCCACTACCATCGTCCGCGCCATCGATGGCAGCGAGCCGCTCGCGGCCGCTCTGATAACGCGACAGGTCTTTGGTCAGGCCCATTTCGCCGGTCGACTCACACAATTCGTCGCTGTCGTAGTAGCCGTAGCCGTTGTAGCTGACTGAGGCAAACGCGCCGCTCTCGAACCCGATGAGCGCGCTATACGCGCCGTCGGCAGGCGCGCCACCGGGCGCGGCGCGCGCCGGGTGCCACGCGCCGCTGTGCGCGCGCACGCTCGCGGCCATGCCGCCTGCGAGCAGGCGCACGATGTCGATTTGATGCGCGGCCTGACTGAACAGCACGCCGCCGCCTTGCGCAGTGTCGAGTTCTTCCGGCCGGCGCGGGCGGTATAGAAAATCGGTGTAGTACTGCGCGTTAATCATGCGCACTGCCCCCAGCGCGCCGCTGGCGATGATGGCGCGCGCACGCAGGATGGGCGCATCGAAGCTGTGGCTGTGACCGACGATCAGATGGATGTTCGCCGCGCGGGCGGCGTCAATCATGGCGCGGCATTGATCGAGCGTGATCGCCATCGGCTTTTCAACCAGCACATGTTTGCCGTGGGCGGCGGCGATGCGCACGTGCTCTGCGTGATGTTGATGCGGCGTGGCAAGGTAGACCACTTCGACATTTGGATCGGCACACAGCGCTTCAACACTGCTGTAAGTGGCGGCGTTGAAGTCGTGCCGGAAACGTGCGCAGGCTTCCGCACGCGGATCGGTGGCGGCCACCAGCTTGATGCGCGGGTCGGCGATGAAGGTGGGCAGCATCAGTGTGAAGGCGCGGCCAAGGCCGGCGACACCTACGCCGAGCAGGCGCTGCGCATTGGGGGACGATCCGGACGCGCCTTCGGGTGCGCCTTCGATTGCGCTGCCGGCTGCCATTTTCGCGCCAGGCGCGGCACTGGCCACTGTCCCGAGAGCCGCTCCTGGAGCCGGTTTACGGGAGTTTTTCGTCATAGATCGAGCACCAGTTCACCGCCGCGTGCACGCGACACACACACCATGAGTTGGTGCGCCTTCTCGTCTTCACTCAACACCAGATCGCGGTGCTCGACATCGCCCGATAAATACTCCGTACGGCACGCACCACACGACCCTGCTTCGCATGAACTGGCAACGCGGCAGCCGTGCGCGCGCAACGCTTCGAGCGCGCTGTGTTGCGTATCGACCTCAATCAACGCGCCCGATAAAGCCAGCTTGATGGTGAACGGCTGGTTCGGCTCGAACCTGGCGGCATCGCCCACGCCAAAGCTTTCAAAATGAATCGCGCTGTCCGGCCAGTGGCCGGTCATGTCGCGCACGGTCTCCATCAATCCGCGCGGGCCGCAGCAGTAGACATGCGTGCCCGCTTGCGGTTTCTCCAGCACCGGCCAGAGGTCATACGCTTGGGCCGGGTCACCGCCGTCGTGGTGCAACACCGCCTTGGTGCCGAGCCG
Source organism: Burkholderiales bacterium (assembly GCA_031428855.1). Classification (GTDB taxonomy): domain Bacteria; phylum Pseudomonadota; class Gammaproteobacteria; order Burkholderiales; family JAEUOS01; genus CANJDH01. Next base: position 4,362 of record JANOYK010000176.1, read on the forward strand.
CGCCACGTCATCGCGATAGGCAGTGCTGGCGGCGTCACGCGTGAGGTAGTAAAGCGTGAACGGCACCGGGTCGGGCTCCAGCGTTTTGTCCCAGCCCTGCAGGGTGCGCACCATGCACAAGATCGGCGTGATGCCGATGCCGCCGGCGATGAAAATACATCGCTTGGCGTTGCCGGCCATCGGGAAGGCGTTGTCCGGTGCGTCCACCTTGAGCATGTCGCCCGGTTTGAGGTGATCAGCCATGCTGACCGAGCCGCCGCGTCCGTTCGCTTCGCGCTTGACAGCGATCACATAGCGGCGCAGCGCGGCGCTGTCAGCCGGAGAGTTGGTTAGTGAATATTTGCGCTCCGCGCCTGACGGCGTTTGCACGCGCAGGTGTGCGCCCGGCGTAAACAGGGCGAGCGGTGCGTCCGGTGTAACAACGGCGCCGGGCGCGCCTTGGGGGCCGCGCAACTCAAACTCGGTGATATCGCGCGCCACCTGCGTGCGGCGTGCCACCTGCAACCCGGTCCATTTGCCTTGATCCATGTCCAGCGGCTTGCCGTCGATTTGGAAGTTGTGCATAATACTTAGGACGCTAAGTAATTGTCCAGCGTTTTTCTGACCGTTTTGTAACCGTTTTTTGATTCTGCCGCGCATCGCGCCACGCAAGGTGTTCCATGCTGACTTCTGAAGAAAACGATTTGCTGTGCCGCGTCGAGCACGGCGCGCCGATGGGCGGCCTGATGCGCCGCCACTGGATTCCGGTGTGCCTCTCCGAAGAAGTGGCGGAGCCGGATGGCGCGCCGGTGAAGGCGCGCATCCTCGGCGAAGACCTGGTGGTGTTCCGCGTCACCAACGGCAAGGTCGGCGTGATGGATGAATACTGCCCGCACCGGCGCGTGTCGCTGGTGCTGGGGCGCAATGAAGAGTGCGGACTGCGCTGCCTGTATCACGGCTGGAAGATGGACGTAGAGGGCAATGTGGTCGAGATGGCGTCTGAACCGGGCGCGTCGGCGTTGAAGGAAAAGGTGCAGCACCGCGCCTACCCGGTGCAGGAATGGGGCGGCTGGGTGTGGTCGTATTTGGGATCACAGCTTGGGGCACGCGATGCGAACGCGCATCAGCCGCCACCGTTCGAGCCTCCTCCATACGCCCCCACGGCCAACACCACCGTGAGCATCGCCAAGGTCATCATCCCGTGCAACTGGGCGCAGATTCTGGAAGGCGCGATTGATTCGGCGCACAGCTCCAGCCTGCACTCGTCCGATTTTGTGCCCGCGCGCGTGGCCGCGGGTGAGGCCAACGCCAAGCAATGGCTGCGCCCTTCCACCGACAAATCACCGCGCTTGCAGGTGCAGCACACCTCCTACGGCTTTCGCTATGCGGCCTTGCGCCGCCCGATTGCGAATGCCGCGACGCACGAGTACGTGCGCACGACGATTTTTGTCGCGCCCTTCACCGTGTTGATCCCGCCCAACAATTTGTACAACGTCGCCAACATCAACGTGCCGGTGGACGACACCCACACCGCGTTTTATTTCATCGCCTGGGGGGATGCGGACAACACGCCGGCCACCGAGGAGTGGCGCAAGTTTTTGGGGCAGCAGGTGGGGATTGATCTGAACGAGCGTTATGAACCGCTGCGCAACTCCAGCAACCAGTTCTGG